>NZ_AP025315.1:300000-554072 GCF_036492835.1 Fulvitalea axinellae
GATCGGCCGGCACGGCGCCATCAAAGTTTCTGTCAAAATTCTTCGGAGCGAAACCTCGGAAAAACATCGGAATGTCGGGCAAAAGTGTTTTCGGGGCGATTAGCCCTTCGTCGACGGATAACGCGTACAAAAAAGGCTTGAGCAAACTTCCCGTGCTTCTTTTCGATGTAATAATATCCACATATTCTCCGTGCGCAGAATCTTTGCCCTTTACGGGAGCATTGCCTACGTAAGCCAAAGTTTTTCCCGTTTTTAGTTCGATCACCAAAGCTCCGGCATTATGGACCTCATTTCCGGACATTCGCTCATGGTGTTGGGCCACCAAGGCGTTGATTCTTTTTTGCAGGGCGATTTTTATCGAAGAATTGACGAAAGTTCCTTCCAAACCTTCGTTTTTGGCTCTTTGTAAAAGGTGCGGAGCGATTGACGGCAATGATTTCGGTTTTCCAGGCAATGGTTCTTTACAAGCCAGGGCGCAACCGAGCGAATCCAAAACGCCCCGGTTCCAAAGTTTTTTCAGTAATCGATCACGTTTTTCACGTAACTGTCGCTGATTTTTTCCTGGATAAATAATCGACGGACTATTCGGTAACACCGCTAGCGTTGCGGATTCCGCCCAAGAAAGTTTTTTAGCTTCTCTGCCGAAATATCTTCTCGACGCGGCCTCCAGCCCCACGACATTTCCGCCAAACGGCGCATGAGAGGCGTAAAGCGCCATAATTTCGTCTTTACTGTATTTGTATTCGAGTTTCAGCGCAAGAATCATCTCAAGAATTTTCTCACTAAAAGTTCTCGATTTTCCTTTTCTGGAAAGCCGGATTACCTGCATACTTATAGTACTGGCGCCGCTCACTATTTTTCCGGCGCCGATATTTTGCTTCGTTGCTCGTAATACGGCCAAAAGGTTTATTCCTGGGTGATAGCGAAAATATTGATCCTCAAAATTCGTAAGGCAAACGGAGAATTTTTCCGGAACCGAATCGCTGAGCGGAAAGCGCCACTGCCCGTCTGCCGCAACAGAGGAACCGAGTAAATTTCCGTTTGACGAGAGCAAAACTGTGGAATATGACGGCGTAAAAAGCGGATCGGGTAGGGGAATGAGTAAGAAAACGATGAAAAAAACACCTATACCCAGCAGGATACGTACTTTTTTAAGTCGAAAGACGTCAGAGGAAAACTGTTGGGGAATCTTCTTTAACAATTCTAGCGGAGTATTTATCATTCGGGAAATTTTGCGAAAAAGAGTTTTGCCGGAAAAGTATCTGCTTAACCATTTCGTGAAAAATGTTCCGGAATTAGCAATTTGGATTTTCCCGTTAGGAAATTTCTATACCGAAAGGCTCCAACATCGATAGTACTTCCGGATAAGAAAATTTTGCGCCACGTATTTGGCTCACCCACGGATTGATTTTATAGCCTGAAGCTTCGCGAAAGTCCGATTTTTTTAGATCCGCTCCGTCAAAAAGGCTGTCTTCCAGTTTAGTTTTGCTAAAATCAGCTCGCTCAAGTTTTGCGTCGGTAAAATCCGCTCCGACTATTACGCATTCTGTAAAGCGTGTATTTTTCAAATTCATTCCGGAGAAGCGGGTGTAGGATAAAATGGAACGTTCGAAAGAAAATTCGATCAGAATTGGACGACAAACAGTGAAATCGATGCCAAGAAGCCGGCTTTCCTTGAAAACTACATCTTGTAACGCCACTCCCGAGAAATTTGCGTTGCTTAAATCACAAGTTTCGAAAACGCAGTCGCGGAAAGTGATACCGGAAAAGTTGGCTCCCGAAAAATCGCAGGAAACGAAGCGGCATTCTTCGTAAACGCCACAAAGCTCTCCGTCAGCCGAGATTTTCTCGACGGTTTCTCCAATCAGTATATTCTCGTTATGATTCGCCATGGCTAATAATTTCTACGGCAAAAATACTTACGAAAAACGGCCTAAATAAATGGGAAACGGATAAAATGGCTACAAAACAATTATTTTCTCAAGATTTCCCACTTATCTATCTCGTACTTTTCACGCAAAGCTTCAATGTGTACGTTTGCGATGGCCTCGTCGTCCACGCCGTTTTGTGGCCTGCATTCTATACCGTAAAGTTTTTCTTCGTATTCTCGGGTGATCACCTCAAGGCACGGCGCTTTTCGCATCTGTTCCACACTCAGCGGAATAGCGTTGCCTTTTTTGCGGATCACCACTCTTAGGTAGATTGTTTTTCGTTCCAAAATAGAGGGTTTATGGTTCTTGGCGGTTATTCTTGTCGGGTTTGGTTGGAGTGGTTTTTTATCGACGTAATTTTTTGTCCATAATCGTCCGAAACTAACTTAAACGCCTTTTTTAAGCAAGCGATAAAGCAAATTGCCACAAAAAATTATTTTATGGGATAAAATTCTGACTAAAAAATATAATCGATCAATTTTTTTGACAAAACAGGAAAGTTTTTTATCATTAAGTAATTAGTTACGAATTCAAGTCGTTTAGTTTTAGAAAGGGGATAGGGAAATCTTTCTATTGTAGCCATTTTTTTGGCCTTGAGTTTTTCCGGTGTTGATTTTTTGTGCGGTTGTCTCGTTTTGCTTCCCTGAATAGCTTTTTGGTAGCGCATAATGGTGGCGCAAAGCTGAAGCGTTTCTTTCACGAGCGTTTTTTCGCGACAGTTTTGGGTTGGATTTATGCGGATTGATTTCCGATTTCATTTCGGAAATTTTCCTCGGGTTTCGGCCGTTCGTCCGAACGTCACGGATATCCGAACAAAAGTTCCCCCACCATTTTTGTTCATCCTATAAAACCTCATGATTATGTTACGGAATTGTTCTTTTCTATTCTTATTGACTTTTCTTTTTGCTTGTGGCAATGACAATTCTAAACCAAAAGACCTTTTGGCATTGAGCAATGACACGGTCTATGTAAATATTGATAAGAGAGACACTCTATTTGTTTGTAATTTTGAAAAAATCAAAGACTTGGACGAGGAAGTCCGCATTCCGCTAAGTGATTTGGTCGATAAAATCGATTTTGTACGACTTGAAACTACTGAAGAATCTTATTTAGGGAAATGGCCCGGTTTTAACGTAACTAAAAAATACCTTGGTGCAAGGGAAAATAGGGCTACGTATAAACTTTTTGATCGCAAAGGAAAATTCATCAAAGAATTTGGGGCGGTAGGAAAAGGCCCGGGAGAGTACACAACTTTGTCCGCTGATAAAATTGATGATGAAACAGGAGACGTTTTTTTATTGCCTTGGAATAGAAAGGAACTCTTGCGTTACGGAAAAGATGGTAAACTTAAGAATCCGATTCCGTTGAAGTACGGAACAGTTAAGGGCAGTTTTGATATCAAAGGCGATGAAGTTTCAGTGGTGACTATAGCTTTCCGTCCGGAAAATGTAATGGCACAAACATTTACAACTTCCGGCGACTCAATAAACGCTATGCGTGCCGGGCATGTGGCCACAACGCATGGATATTTCAGTAACAGCTTGTTTTCGTTTGGAAATACTCCGGGAGTTATAGATTTTCATGCTTGGTGGTTTCATCCTATTCGAAATGATTCTCTCTACCATTATTTGCCTCATGAAAACAGATTCAAACCGGTGTTTACACTTACTTTTAAGGAAAAACCAATGATTCACACGTATATGGAACTGCCGCATCATTTTCTTTTTTCTGTTTCGACATCGAAGCAAGTAGGAAAAAACAGTTTCAGTACGGTACCGTTAGGCGTTTATATGGTGGACAAACGTGATTTGAGCGTAAAAAAAATCAAATTGTTTAATGACTTTTTCGGTGATGCAGACCTGTATCCATTTTTCTGCTTTAAGAATGGGAAATTTGTGAAAAACATCCCGGCGGTTACGTTGATTGATGATGTGACCAAGATGTTAGAAGAGAATAAAAAGATGAGCAAGAAGCAACGCTCATTCCTCGAAAAATTCGTTGCGGAAACAAATGAGGATGATAACCCTATTTTATTGATAGGCAACCTAAAGAGATAAGCGTTAAGCAAAGAGGACGTTTTCGTCCGGATTTTTTACAAAGCGGAACTTTCCTTGGAAAGTCTCCGCTTTGTTTTATTTTGAATTTTTTACCCTTAAAATTGTCAGTGAGGCTGATTCGTTGAAAAATAGGTGTCAGTTACGCCACAGATTTGTTCCTGTTGGTTTTACGAACAGAAACTACGCAGACTATTTTCTCAATACGCTTTACACATTACTATAAATGGATTATCGCGACGAAGTTTTTTTGGCCGTAGCCGAAAATTTGAGCTTTTCCAAAGCCGCTGAAGATCTTTGTATCAGCCAGCCGGCCGTTACAAAACACGTAAAAGAGCTTGAAAACCGATGGAATGTGGCGCTTTTTGAGCGGATCGGGAATAAAATCAGCTTGACGGATGCAGGAAAAATGGCTGTGGAAAGGCTAAAAGATATTCGTTGGCGATATCGTGAGCTGGAATTTGGGCTTGGCCGGTTAAACGGCGATTTTTTTGGGCAATTACGCCTTGGCGCCAGTTCCACAATCTCTCAATACGTCATACCCGAAGCTTTGGCGGCGTTTCATAAGCGTTATCCGCAGGTTGATTTGACTTTATTGCAGGGAAATTCCAGCGAAATGGAAGAAAAACTTTTGGCGGGGGAAATCGACATCGCGTTGGTAGAGAATGAAACAAGTGAGCCCGGTTTGCGCTACGAGGATTTTCTGGACGATGAAATAGTAACCGTAACAGGTGTGAAAAGCGCTTACGCTGATATTCGTGAGTTGAAATTGGAGGATTTTTCTAGAATACCGCTGGTTTTGAGGGAAAAAGGATCGGGTACGCTCCAGGTACTTAAAAAAGCGCTACAAAAAAAGGGCGTAAAACTCAGTAAACTCAATATTCTACTGCATTTGGGGAGCACGGAAGCGATCAAGAATTTTTTGGCGGATTTTGACGGTGTAGCTTTGGTGTCGGCGAAGGCTATCGAAAAAGAACTTTTGCTGGAACAGCTCGTCAGAATTCGTTTGCCGGAACTTAGCCTCACAAGAAAATTCCGCTCGGCGTATCGTATGGGACCGTTGCCGGACGTGCCTCGCATTTTTACACGCTTTCTGGAAGGTCATAACTTGTAGTTATCAGGCATAACAATCCGGTATTTGCGGCCCGTCAGATCCCCCCGTAACTTTGTGACGAACAAAAGAGGGGAAAGATATGGAGCCGAAAAAAAGAAACTCGATAATTATCTACACAATTGCGCTTGCTCTTTGTTTTGCGCCGTTTATGTCACCGCTTTTGGCGCTTGCTTTAGGGCTGGGGCTTTCGTTTACGGGAATTCCGAGGCCAAAATTCGCCAAAAATGTTTCCGTTATTTTGCAAGCGGCCATCGTAATGATGGGATTCGGGATGGATTTTAACCAAGTGTTGGGTGCGGCCACTTCCGGCTTCGCCGAAACTTTGGTGTCGGTTTTGGCCGTGATGTTTCTCGGATATTTTTTGACCAAATTCCTGAAAATTGACAAAACCATCGGGCTTTTAATTAGTGCGGGTACTGCGATTTGCGGCGGTAGTGCGATTGCGGCCGTTGCGCCGGTTTCCGGAGCAAAAGATTCGCAGATTTCCTTCGCCTTGGCCGTAGTTTTTATCCTAAATGCCGTGGCTTTGATTGTGTTTCCTCCTTTGGGCCACGCTTTTGGGCTTAGCCAACATGAGTTTGGAAATTGGGCGGCCATCGCTATTCACGACACAAGTTCTGTGGTGGGAGCGGGCGCTACATATGGAGCGGAAGCTTTGCAAGTGGCTACGGCCGTGAAGCTTGTGCGCGCGCTGTGGATTATTCCGCTTACGGGAGCCTTAGCTTTTTTCCGCAAAGGAAATTCGGACGGAAAAGGCGTGAAAATTCCTTGGTTTATCTTGATGTTCGCCGGCGCCATTGTATTCGCATGGTTGTTTCCGCAAGGGTGGGCGGTTTACGACTCGCTTTATTGGATAGGAAAAAAAGGAATGGCTTGCGCTATACTTCTGATCGGCGCGGGAATTTCGGTAAAAGCTGTAAAAGAGGTCGGTCCGAAGAGTTTTTTGCTCGGTATAGCGCTTTGGGTGTTAATTGGATCGGGATCTTTGGTGGGAATTCTTTTGTGCAGATAATTTTCTGATGACAAAATGAACGTGTGCTAGCGCAACACTGTTTTTCGAAGAAAAAAATGCTGATAAATTCAATCGGAAAAAATTCGGAATAGCTTTCGACTTAAAAAAAGCCCAGCCGTATTGTTACGGAACCGGGCTTTTTGTCTTTTGATGATGTTTTTGCAGTGAATTTTTAGTGAGTTAGAAAAATCCGCTGATTTTTAGGCATATCAAGCCACCAGCCTTCTAGGAATAATTAAAAATCCTTGTTTCCCTTCTTGTTTTTTGCTTCTTGGAACTGGCGGATTAAAAGTTTTTTCCGGCTTGTACTTTTCCACGTGTTTTTGCATAAAGTCCGGAACCTTTTCTTTTTCATTTATAAGCGAAAGCACCCAGATCAAATAAGGAAGATCTTCAAAATTAAAAGGCTTTAGGCTCCAGAGGCTGTAAATAGATCGTGATTTCTTTTTTTGCGGAAAGCGTGAGAATTTTCTACCGAAGCGCATATAGCGGGAAAGATCCGATAGCCATGCGATTTCGTTGCGTGGAATCCTGTCCGGATCTCCAAAACCAAAAACATGTCGGCGTTTTCTTCTGAAACAAATGGCATACAAGCGTTTGCGGGCCATATAAAGACTGTGAGCCAAATTAGCGCAATAATTCCCACCGATAGAATTACACCGAATTTCCCGGCTAACCGTAGACGGTGACCGCTCAATAAACTCGGCGATTTCGCGAATGGAAAATCCGTAGCATTTCATATTCGCTATTTCTCTACGTTCGCTTTCGCTGAGGCGTTTGTATTGGCGGATTTTTCGGTGTCTCATTCTTCAGGTGTTCTTTAGAGCAAATTCCGCAGAGTTTGTGCCTATCTATTTTTTATTGGATTTCTTTATTGTAATAATAGTTTTCAAATTTATGATTGCTGATTTGTTATATTTGTAACTAGTGATTTGATTATTGTTTTTTGACTTGGTATAATGAAAAAATCGTTACTGTTTTTTGCTCTTTTTTTGATCTCGTTTTCTCGAGGTTTTTCACAGCATGAGATTGGTTATTACCATGATATAAGCGGTTTGCCTATTCATGGGTATTATGATGAGCTGGATTATTCACCACTTATTGGAGTGGTATTTAATAAGAGTATTTCCGAGACCTACAGTGAGGGGGCGTATTACACCAAAAAGGGAAAGAAAGTGGGTGGAATGCTGTTAATAAAAAGCAGAGGCATTCAATACAAAAAAGAAAATGAGGACGAACCGATAACTCTGGAAATAAAGGATCTTTCCGCGGCTGTTGTAGGTATTGATTCATTTTTTGTGGCCAGTAATTTTTCCATAGAAAGAGCGACGGGTTCATATAGAAAAGAAAAGCCTGAACTCGTTCAATTCCTTTTAGAATATGAAGGGAGAACTTATGCCCGGCATTTTAATTTCGGTAAGTCAATTGTAGACGGGGGGAGAAAACACATTCTTCAGACCTTTCTCCTTAAATATAGGGATGGCAGTGAATGGATTAGCTTTCCTAATGAGTCTAGTATGCGCACAAGAAAGACTATAAGCGAGAGGAATAATGGAAAAGAAATGCCGGGCTTGCCTCTCCCTTTTATGGATAAGTTCTCCGTTAAAAATAGATTTCTAAAGAAAGTGCGTGAGCATTTTACCGATTATCCTTTCGTAGTGGCGGATGTTGAGATAGGAAAGATTACTCAAACTGATTTTCTTACAATTATTCGATACTTGAAATACAAAGATAAGTTTGAAAGAAAAGAGCCTATCTATTTTAACAAATATTGGAACGAAACGAATAAAAAGGATAAAGCCACTTATTATGCGGAATTGTCGATGCCGGATGCCATTCATTGGTTATTGCGCTATCACGATATGAACGGGAAATTTTTATATGGTGAGCAGGTCGATATTTATGGAAATAAAATGGAAAGCTCGCATTTTAAGTCGTTGTATCCGTCAGGTGTTTGCCGGAAAGCGTCTGTGTTTGAAGCAAAAAAACTACAGGAAGTTAAGCTTTTTGATGAGCAAGGAAAGATACATACGAAATACTCTGTGAGTTTAGCAGATACGGATACCATTGGGACATGGAGTGATAAGAAAAAGGATGTAGCCCTGAATTATACATATCTCATTGATGAAAATGGGAAAGAATTAGTTTTTGAAAAATTTACAAGCCGAAGTTTTTATGATCCGATCCGTAAGCTAACTTTTCATCAAGAATTTAAGCGAGGAAAACTTGAAAAAACATATTATGTGGAAGAAGGAGGGAGGAAAGTTTATTTGGCTTGCGGAAGACCTTCCAAATTTAAAGTTTTAAGGTTATCGAGAGTTTTTTCCGATCGCTTTTACATTCCGGGGAAACAGTCTATAAAAAAGGCGTCGAAAATCGATACGGTTATGGTAAGTGCCATAGCTGATGGTGCGAAACAAACAGGATTGGTTTGGATGAAAATTTCTGAAAGTGGGATAGTAGAGTCTTGGAAACTTTTGAAAACGGGGCTCCATGCAGATTATCAAGAGGAATTGACAGATTTTTTAACTGCTCATTATGGCCAAAATTCAGAGTTAACCCGAAAAGAAAAACCTTATCGCATAAAAGGGAAAAAAGTTGCGCATGAAATTGTTGTTCCTTTTACGTTTACTTTCTCTCGTTTTTATGATTTGGAGGACAAATATTATTATATGCGATGGAATCCGTTTTTGATGAACCAGTTTGCTCCGGGAATACATTTTTCTTTGTAAGGCATTTTATAGCGTAAAAAGTGATGTGATTTACTATTCAAAAAAAGCGTTTCGGAAGGCCGAAACGCTTTTTCTATCCATTTACCACTCAACAGGTTCCAGTCCTTTCGAAACCAGATATTCATTTGCCTTACGGAAATGTCCGTTGCCAAAAAAACCGCGGTGCGCAGAGAGTGGCGACGGGTGTGGCGAGCTGAGAGCTAAATGTTTTGATTTGTCTATTACGGCGCCTTTTTTCTGGGCGTATGATCCCCAGAGGAAAAACACGACATTTTCTTTTTGCTCGGAAACTATCCTGATTACGGCGTCGGTGAAAATCTCCCAGCCTTTTTTCTGATGCGATCCGGCTTGCGCGGCTTTTACAGTTAACGTGGCGTTGAGTAAAAGTACGCCTTGGTCTGCCCAGCGTTCCAAGTTTCCACTTGTTGGGATTTCCTTTCCCAGATCCTGGTTTATTTCCTTAAAAATATTTCTGAGGCTCGGCGGAAATACCACTCCGTCGTTTACCGAAAAACACAGGCCGTTCGCTTGTCCTGGTCCGTGGTAAGGATCTTGGCCGATAATTACCACCTTAACTTTATCGAAAGGGCAATGATCGAAGGCGTTGAAGATCAGCTTGGCGGGTGGGTAAATTGTGCCAGTTTTGTACTCGCTACGGACAAAATCGGTGAGTTGTCCGAAATAAGTTTTGTCGAATTCTTCCTGGAGTCGTTCTTTCCAGGTTTCATTGATTTTCACGTCCATAATCCGAAGGTACGTGATTCGTCGAAAAAAATACGGACGTTTCCGTAAAAAGGGGAAACGTCCGTAAAAATCAGCGTCCTGGGCGATAAACCACCGGCGATGCGCCAAAATGGTGTCCGCCGAGTTTGGCTTCTTTTTCCATACTGATCAGTTCTTTTGCCAAGCTGGTCATGTTGCGGAGTGCGAGAGGCTCGTTTACTTCTTCAACTACAAGTCCGCTTTTTTTGCGCAAAAACGAATAACTTTTCCAGAGGCTTTGTTTGATTCGCTCTACGTTCGAAGGTTTTCTCAATAGAAAAAGAATCTCCGATTTTAGCGATTCGATTTCTTCCGGAGTTGATTTATTCGAGAGTGCAGAGATTTCTCTTCCGAGTTCCCGAGCTCGATTTTGTTCTATTTCCTGACAGAGAAATTTGAGTCCGTGCCAAGTTTCCGATAGGGTCTTTGGGCTTTTCACCTCTAATCGCCGTAGCCAAACGAATGCTACGAGCCTTCGGCGCCAATCCCACCATTTTACGGGGCTTTGCAAGTCCACAGCCGGAATCAGGAAGAGTTTTTCCTTCAGCAAAAGCGAGCCGAAAACTCCCGGAGGTTTTCCGAGGCGGTCATTTTTCAGTGTTGTCCGGTAAACGCCACAACTCGGGCTTCCTTCCATAAATACAAAAGCTTCCACGCCGGCACGATCCAGTGTTCCCATACAGGTTTCGGCCCCGAAGCGCAATTGCTCGGAGACTTCTTGGCCTTTTCTGTTTTTGATAATCGCTTTTTCTTCCCAAAAATCGTGTCCGTTTCCGCCTTGTAGTCGTATCGGCGTGCGGGGTACGCCCATTCCGGCCATTACTTCCGGACAGACTGGCGTCCAGTAAAAATCTGAGCGTTCGCGGTTGAGGTTTGCGGGCATGTTCCAGCCTTTGGCGTTGTAGCGGATTTTCGCTCCGTACATGCACGCCGATATGCCGACATGGATTTTGTCTTCGAGCAGGTATTCCATCTGTTTTTTGTTAATACCATAAAAGTCCCCCCGCTGTTTGGCAAGGCGACTGCTCCGTGATTACAATTTATACTTTTTCATCCGAATTATGTAAATTGCGGGCTGATTCTATTGGTTTGACGGGTGATTGGGGCACTATGGGCTCCTTTTTTCCGTTCGGTAGAAGACTCCGTCCTGTTGGCCCAGCGAGAGTTCTTTTATTTCAACCTAGCTAGTAAGGCGCTATTGGCTGTGTATTTTGCGTAGTCGGGGGCGTTTGAAAGCCCAAAAACTGTTTCGACCTTGGAAAAGAAGCAAAGAAGAGCGGTAGCGCTTTTCTCCGGTGGACTTGACTCCACTTTGGCAATGAAACTGATTAAAGATCAGGGTGTTGACGTGGTAGCTGTTAACTTTGTATCGCATTTTTTCGGCGGAAAAAATCCGAATGCGGAGAAAATGTGCGAACAGATCGGCGTGAAGCTGGAATATGTTGACATTAAACCTATCCACACCGAAATCGTGAACGATCCGCAGTACGGCTATGGAAAAAACATGAACCCGTGCGTGGATTGCCACGGTTTGATGATGCGTTACGCAAATGAAGAGTTGATGGCGCGTTTTGACGCCGATTTTATTATCAGTGGCGAAGTGTTGGGACAGCGTCCCAAGTCGCAGAACGGACGTGCGCTGGAAATCGTTAAGAAACTTTCCGGAGTAGAGGATTTGATCGTTCGCCCAATGTCTGCGAAGCTTTTGCCGGAAAGTAAGCCTGAGCGCGAAGGCTGGATCGATCGGGAAAAACTTGCGGACGTATCCGGACGTAGCCGTAAGCCTCAGATTGAGATGGCGGAGAAGTTCGGAATCGAGGACTTTCCAAGCCCTGCGGGTGGCTGTTTGTTGACCGATCCGGGTTATTCTAGAAAATTGCGAGTATTGCTCAACGACGGTTTGATCAAAGAAGAAAACTCCGAGCTTTTCTACTTGCTGAAGCTGGGAAGATTCTTCCGTATGGATAAAGGAAAATACATTTTCGTATCCAGAAACGGCGATGAGAGCTCAAAGCTTGAGGAGCATATCAAGGTTTCGTCTCTATTGATCGAGGACACAAAAGAGGTTCACGGGCCGTTGGTGCTGGGCTTTGGTGAAATCAACGCTGAAGATACCGAGTTTGCCAAGCAATTGTTCTCGCGTTATTGCAAGTTGAAAGGAAAAGAACGCGTTCCGATGGTTGTGGATGGTGAACCGGCAGAAATCCCCGCCTTGGATATTGAAGCTGTTGAGGCGAAAATGAAAGAACATTTGGTTTAAGGTTTTCCCATTGAAAATATTTTTCTATCCGTGAATTGATGGATAGAATTCGAAGAAGCTGTTCCCTTAGAGGAGTGGCTTCTTTTTTTGGCTTGAATCATTTTAAATAATACTGATTTCAATCCAAAACCGCTTAATAACATGGGGTAATGTCATGTTGAAATATGATTTGCAAGCCAATCCGATGACTTGGTTTTATTTTTAATGCTAAAATGTTGAAATGTAGATTGTAGCATTTTATGTTTGGGTAATGCCTTGGCATTTACCAAACGAATAAGGCTATGAAAAAAAATCTCGTCATAATTATCGGGCTAAATATTGTTCTGGCTCTGGCGATTCGGTGGGCATACAATGTCGAATTGTCGATGAACAGGCAAGAGAGTATGTCGGAGGTTCTGAAAAAGAAATACGGGCAAAAAAGCCTGCCGGCAACGGACCATTCCAAGTTTGAAATTCTCCAGAAGAAATTCGACACGCCCCAGGCGGTGACGCAGGCGTGTATTTCCTGCCATACGGAAAGGCATAAGGAAGTAATGGAATCGAACCACTGGAATTGGGAACGGGAGGAATACATCGAAGGCCGTGGCGTCACTTATCTCGGAAAGTCGAATTTGCTGAACAATTACTGTATCGGAGCTTCGAGTAACGAGCAGGCTTGCGCCAAGTGCCATATCGGGTATGACTTTGAGTCGACTCCAAATTTTTACAAAAAAGAGGAGAATGTGGACTGCCTTGTGTGCCACGACAACAGTGGCGAGTATATGAAAGGCGGTGGATTGGCGGGCCTTCCGGCCGGAACGGTTGATTTGGGAGCCTCGGCCAGGCATGTCGGTAACCCTACGAAAGAGAGTTGCGGATCGTGTCATTTTTATAGCGGAGGCGGAAATAACGTGAAGCACGGCGATTTGGAGGAAGCGCAGACGGACTGTTCCCGTGAAGTGGACGTTCACATGGCTTCCCAAGGCGTGGATATGTCGTGTGTGGATTGCCATTCGGCAGATAAGCATAACATTAAAGGAAAGTTGTATTCTGTTTCGTCGGCGAATAAGAACCGGGCGGAGTGCCAGACTTGCCATGGTGAGTTGCCACATGAAAGCGAGGCCCTAAATACGCATACGGCCAAAGTGGCTTGCCAAACCTGTCATATACCGTCTTATGCCAAGGCAAACGCTACCAAGATGTCTTGGGATTGGTCTACGGCGGGCAAATTGAAAGACGGGAAGCCGTATTCTGAAGATGATTCGCTTGGCAACCACACTTATATGTCCATAAAAGGCTCTTTCACTTGGGCCAAGAACGTGACTCCCGAGTATGTTTGGTTTAACGGAACGGCTGACCACTACGTACTTGGCGACAAAGTGGATACGCTAAAGGCCATAAAGCTTAACGAGCTTTTCGGAAGCTATTCGGACGGCAAAATCATGCCTGTGAAAGTGCACCGAGGACGTCAGCCTTATGATCCGGTCAACAAAACTCTGATTCAGCCTTTTACCTACGCCAAAGAGAAAGGGAAGGGAGCTTATTGGAAAGATTTTGATTGGCAAAAGGCATCGGAAATCGGAATGAAAGAAGTGGGCCTTCCGTTTAGCGGTGAGGTGACTTTCCCGAAAACGGAAATGTATTGGCCAGTTAACCATATGGTTTCCCCGGCCGACAAGAGCCTTTCGTGCGCGGACTGTCATACAAATAGCCCGACTGGCCGTTTGGCAAATCTCAAAGGTTTTTACCTCCCGGGCCGTGATGGGCACTCGGGTGTGGACTTCTTCGGAAAATGGTTGTTGATTCTCTCCTGTATAGGTCTTGTGGGCCATGCGGGGCTCAGAATATTGTCAGGTTTAAAATCTAAACAGGCGTAATCATGGCAAAGGAAAAAGTACTTATATACAAGCGTTTCGAACGCTTCTGGCATTGGGCTCAGGCTTTGTTGATTAGCTTATTGGCATTGACGGGTTTTGAGATCAAAGGCTCGTACAGTCTTCTGGGATTTGAGTCGGCGGTATCGCTCCACAATTTTTCTGCCGTGGCGCTGATGATCCTTATCGTGTTCAGCATCTTCTGGCACCTGACCACCGACGAGTGGAGACAGTATATTCCGACATACAAAAACCTTTCGGCCCAATTGAAATACTATACTTCTGGAATATTTAAAGGCGAGGAGCATCCGGTAAAAAAGACCGTGAGGAGGAAGATGAATCCGCTTCAGGTGCTGTCTTATCTTGGGCTGAAACTGGTGTTGGTCCCGTTGCTGGTTTTCAGCGGTATTTTCTATATGTCATACCGTTTTACTTCCGGAGGCCAGCTGATGTCTTTTACTCCGTTTACGCTTGAGGATATCGCTTTTTGGCATGTGTTGGGGGCTTACCTTCTCGTACAATTCACCCTGATTCACATGTATATGACCACTACCGGCCATACCGTTACCGAAAACCTGAGAGCGATGCTAACAGGCTACGAGGACTTGGAAGTGGAAGAACAAGAGCCTCGGGAAGAATTGGATAAAAACCTACAAACGAACTAAGCATGGAAGCCAAGAAGTATATGAATCCGTACCTGGCTGGGCTGATCTTGGGCTTGGTACTTTTGGGAACCATTTTTATCACGGGCCGTGGGCTTGGAGCCAGCGGAGCGGTAAAAAGTGCCGTAATGCAGACCGTAAAGACGGTTTCGCCTGAGCACTATGAAACGACGGGTTATTACGCCCGATACAACGAAGCAAACCCCAGCCCAATGAAAAGCTGGTTGGTCTTTGAAGTGGCGGGAGTAATATTGGGAGCCATGTTTTCCGGTATTATTTCCGGAAGAATGAAATTCAAATTGGAAAAAGGGCCGAATATTTCGAATAAGGTTCGTTTGGTTGGCGCATTGGTTGGCGGAGCGCTTTTCGGTATCGGGTCGCAGTTTGGGCGCGGATGTACCAGCGGATCGGCGCTGAGCGGTATGGCTGTTCAGTCCGCCGGAGGAATTCTGACCATGCTTTGCATATTCGGAGTGGGGTATCTGTTCGCCTATTTTTTCAGAAAACTTTGGATCTAAAACATTAGTACGATGGCACCATTAGTTCCAGAATATATCAATGAACACTTCGGTTTGCTGATAGCCGTGGTGATTGGTTTCGGTTTTGGGTTTGCGCTGGAGCAGGCCGGATTTTCATCCACAAGAAAGCTCGCGGGGCTGTTTTACGGCTATGATTTCACCGTTTTGCGGGTGTTTTTCACTGCGGGAGTCACCGCAATGCTTGGTACGCTTATGCTCTCGAAATTCGGTTGGCTGGATTTGGAGCTGATTTACATTAACCCAACCTACCTACAGGCCGCCGTAATTGGCGGTTCGGTCATGGGGCTGGGATTTATAATCGGAGGTTTTTGTCCAGGTACCAGCGTGGTGAGCGCAGCGATTGGGCGGATCGATGGAATGGTTTTCGTTGTCGGAGGCGCTTTGGGCGTTTTTCTTTTCGGAGAGCTCTATCCTTGGTTGCACGACTATTATCTGGCGGACTATATGGGCGCACCGTTACTAGGAGAATGGCTGTCGGTTTCCAAAGAAACGATGGCCATAGCGATTACGCTGGTTGCCTTGTTCGCCTTCGCTTTTACATATTTTGTAGAGAAAAGAGTTAACGGGGAGAGTTCGGAATTTAGAAACCCGAAGACTTTGAAACGAGTTGGAGGTTTTTCCGCTTTATTACTTATCCCCGCCATTTTGATAATCTCAACCCCTGATTTTAAAGATGGAATATTAGAAGAGTCGAAGCTAAGCGAGAATCTCGGAGAAATTCAAAGTTACAGTCCTGATAAGCTGGCTTATACGATAATGAACCCAGAGGACTTGCAAGTGAATCTTATCGATGTAAGAGATTCATTGGCTTTTGCGAAAGGGAATTTACCTACTTCGTTCAATATTCCTCTAAAGGGTCTTCTTGATAGCAAATGGGAGGCGGTTTTAAAGGGTCCCAATCGTCTGAATATATTCTACGCTGAAGACGAAAAACAAGCCCAACGTGCCTGCTTTATAGCGAATAAATTAGGCTATGGAAATGCTTTTATCTTGAAAGGAGGTAAGTCGCATTTTGAGGAAACAATTTTTTCGGAAAAGGCATTAGGTGACAATCCGACAATACAGGATCGGTTTGACCAAAGGTTTAGGGAAAAAGCCAGAATCGCTTTGCCAAGGATTGCGACAGAAAGGAAATTGAAACCGATAGCCAAACCCAAAAAGAAGAAAAAGGCCCAAGGAGGCTGTACCTGATTCCTCCGTATAAATTTGTGTGATTTTGCGTAATCCCGTTCAGGCTTTATAATATGTCTGAGCGGGATTCTCTTTTTTAATCTATAATATGTAGCTTTATTTTTCTTTAAAATCGACTTATTATCGATCCATTCGATTTTATTCCAAAAATATTGACTTTGTGCTATTTATTTTCGGTTTTTGACTAGGGTTTTATTAGTTCGGTGATTACCTTCCAAAAAGTATTTTTCGAGAAAATAAATGTAAAAGCAAAAGTGATATGCCAGAAAAATCAAGATGCGGATGGTGCCTGAAAGACGATCTATACAAAGATTACCACGATAACGAATGGGGTAAGGCAGAGCATGATGATGCGAAACTTTTTGAGATGCTTCTTTTGGAAGGAGCCCAAGCAGGTTTGAGTTGGTATACTATTTTGAAGAAAAGAGAGGCTTACCGTAAAGCCTTTGACGGATTTGATCCGGAATTGATCGCCGTATACGGAGATGATAAGCGGGAAGAGTTGGCTCGTGATAAAGGAATTGTTAGAAATAAGCTGAAGATCAACGCTTTTATAGAGAATGCGAAAGCTTATTTGAAAGTGAAAAAGGAGTTCGGGACTTTTGATAAATTTATCTGGCAGTTTACCGATCATAAACAGATCGTGAATCATCCGAAAGATTTAAGCGAGGTGCCGGCGATTACTCCGGAGGCTGAAGCCATGAGCAAGGAATTGAAAAAGAGGGGATTCAAATTTGTAGGCCCAACAATCTGTTACGCATTTATGCAAGCCGTTGGCATGGTGGACGACCACGTGGAGACCTGTTATTTGAAAAAGAAATAGATAGATTAAGGGGCGAGAGGCATTGTCTAGACTCACTGCTTTAATACGTAATACCTGATACCAAATACCATAAAAAAACAATTCCATTGGCAAGATTAGACAGACTAAGCGCTATTTTGACGATGCTCAGGAGTAAACGGGTCCTAACGGCGGAGAAAATCGCCGAGCGTTTCGACATCAGCGTCCGGACGGTGTATCGTGACATTCGGAGCTTGGAAGAGTCTGGAGTGCCGATAGGCTCTGAGGCTGGCGTCGGATATTTTTTGGCTGATGGCTACCATTTGCCTCCGGTTTCGCTAACGTCTGAGGAAGCTCGCGCTTTGCTGATCGGCGATAAGTTAATGGAGCGTTTTTCCGATAAAGAAACCCGACGCAATTATGGTTTGGCTGTCGACAAAGTCAAAGCGGTTTTAAAGGCTTCGGAAAAAGAGTCGTTGGAAGATATCGAAGGCCGGATGCGCATAATTACTTATTCGAAGGAGCGGGATAATGTTTTTTTGAGTGAGATTCAGGGGGCCTTGGCGGAAAGTAGGCGTTTGGGAATTGAGTATTACGCAAGATACCGTGACGAAACCAGGGAGCGAAAAGTCGACCCTATCGGTTTGTGCCACTACGGTGACGAGTGGCATATGATCGCTTTTTGTCACAAAAGAAGTGATTACCGGGATTTTAGGACGGACAGAATCAGGTCTTTGAAAGTTTTGGAAGAGAGTTTTAAGCCTTCAAAATTATTGAGTCTGGATGAGTATTGGGAGAAGTACGGAGAAGGTCATGATACTTTTCCAGCGGAAGTGCTCTTTGGGCTTGAGGCGAAAGCTTGGCTTTCAAGTCAAAAACATAGGATGGGAATGGTGAGTGAATCAGAAGAACAAGAGGGAGTCAGGATTAAATTTCGAACACCAGATTATAAAGGATTAGCTTATTGGCTTCTGAGTTTCGGAAAACATGTTCTTGAAATAAAACCAGAAGAGATGAAACAAGAATATAATAATATTCTGGGATGCCTTGCGGATAGGTTTCTTCAGAAAGTTGAGAGATAAAGAAAAAACAACGCCCTTTTCTGTCTTAGAATAGGGCGTTGTTTTTAACCTTCAATAAGCTCTTCGAAGAGCTTTTCGTAATTGTCTATTGTTCGATTGAGCGAGAAATCTTCGTAAGCGGTTTTTAATCCCGCTTGCCTGAGTTTTTCGGCTAGTTCGGGCGTTTCCCTTAGGATACGTAACTGGTCGGCCAGTTGGCGGTCGTTGTTGTGCTCAAACAAGAAACCGTTTTCCTTATGCGTAATAAGAGACGGATTCCCAGCCAAGTTGGTACCCAAAACCGGGACGCCCAATGCCATAGATTCCAGCAAAGATTGCGATAGTCCTTCCATATCCGAGCAAAGCACGAACGCGTTGAAAGTGGTAACCAATGCCAGTGCGTCTTTTGCCTCTATTGACCCGAGGAAGTGTATCTTATGATGCTTAAGCGTTTCGGAGGCATCTGCCAGATCATCCTGTAGCCGCTCTTCTTTGCCAGTGATTCCGGCGAAGAAAACAGTCATCGGTTTTTCGATCAGTTTAAGCGATCGTAACAAATGTTGTTGTTGCTTAAGTCTTGATACTGTTCCTATTACGAAATCATCTGGGCCAATGTCATACTTCTTTTTAAACTCTTCGGCTTTCTCAAAGTTGATGTTTTCGTATTTTTCCTTCGGCGTTCCGTTATTGATAACGTGTATATGATTGGGCGGAAGCCCTTTCTTTATCAGGTCCTTCCTGATCCCTTCGCTAACGGCGACAATCTTGTCCGTGCCTTTGGTGTAGAACGTGTTTTGGATAAAGCCGCCGATACTTTTCGTCATTTGTCGGCGGGTGTGAACCACTTTCACCTCTTTGCAGTGGAACCACTTCGTCAACACGCTGGTGTATCTGTCAATAGACGATTGGGCGTTGATAAGCTGGATGTCGTATTTACGAACCTGTTCAGCCAAAAACTTCACGTCCGTAAGGTTGAACTTGCCTTTGAAACGCGTCGGGATTACGGTCACCTTTGAATCTTTTACCAATTCGGCCAGCCAAGATTCCGTCCGGCAACCTACATAAACGTTATGCCCTTTTTCGGCGAGGCCCTTGCAGAGGTAGGCGATTGATTGAGTGGATCCGGCTAAGTCTCCTTGGTAGGTAAGGAACAGTATATTCATGTCGAGGTATTCGGGTCTATAGTTTGTGGCTTTTATTGTTTTTCGGAGAAATGGAAAATCATTGTTTCTTTCCGTAAAAGGAAATGTACCATTTTACAAATTCCCGGACTCCGGTTTCCAAAGGCGTCGAAGGTTTATAGTCTACGGTCTCTTCAAGCGTGCTTGTATCCGCCCAAGTCCGCTTTACGTCGCCGTTTTGCATCGGAAGCATTTTCAGGTCGGCCTTGATGCCCAAAGCTGATTCCATGGTAGAAATAAAATCCATGAGTTTAATCGGCTGAGAGTTTCCGATATTGAAAAGCCTGTAGAATGGTCTTGTCTCGCTGGCTGTCGGGCTGTTGTCCAGCACTTTTGTGATTCCCTCAACGATGTCGGCGATGTAAGTGAAATCCCTTTCCATTTCGCCGTTGTTGAATACTTTTATGGGCTTTCCGCTGGTCATTGCCGAAGCGAAAAGCATTGGCGCCATATCCGGGCGCCCCCACGGACCGTAAACCGTGAAAAACCGAAGGCCGGTGGTTGGCAACTGATACAGATGGCTGTATGTGTGGGCCATCAGCTCGTTACTTTTCTTAGTAGCGGCGTAGATGCTGACCGGGTGTTCGACAGGGTCGGTTTCCGAGAACGGGACCTTGTTGTTCATACCGTAAATCGAGGAGCTTGAGGCGTAAACGAAATGCTTTATCCCGTATTGGCGACAACATTCCAACAGGTTAACGAAGCCAGCTACGTTTGATTGTACGTAGGCGTGCGGATTTTCGAGAGAATACCTTACTCCCGCTTGTGCGGCGAGGTTAATCACCTTGTCAATTTTCTCTTGCTCGAAGAGCTTCGACAGCTTTGATAATTCCGTAATGTCTATTTTGGCGAATCTGTATCGCTCAAATGTGGAACTTTGTACCAAAGTGCCATCATTTCCGATTTCTTGCTCGTTAATTCCGCATTTTTCTAGTCTCGCATATTTCAGTCTAACATCGTAGTAGTCGTTGATATTGTCGATACCGACAACGTCAAAACCTTTATCAATAAGCGATCGAACCAAATGAAATCCGATAAATCCCGCGGCACCCGTCACTAATATCCCCATAGTACAATATTGGTTCTAGCCTGGCGTTGAATGGAATAGCCAGCAAACTGTTATCATCTCTTCTTAACTGATACCATGAGTGGGCTTCTGGGTAGAGTCAAGTTTGATAACATGTCAACTATAAACGTCTGCTAATATAAGTTCTTATGTAGAACGGTCAAATTATAGTCCTAATTTACTGGCTATTGGCGCTGGTTTTTTCCTAAAAATAGAGTATACCGGTATTAGTTGGGCTTGAGGTGAGATTTGATACAAAAAAAGCGTCCCTTTCGGGACGCCCAATCTGACTGTAAAGAAAGCCTAAGGCCTATTCGAAGGCCAATATTTTGTCCACAAGCTCTTGGGTGCTCGGGATATTTCCGTTTGCGTAAAGTGGATCTTTTTGGAATCTGAAAGCCGAATGCCCGGCGAACATGAGTTGGTTTTCGGTATCCTCGTCATCCACCAAATATTGCAAGGTCTTCATGATGCAGAAGCTACGTGGATCAGGACGGATTCCCGTGTTGTATTTCGTGTCAGGATTGGCGCTCCAAGAGCTGAAAGCGCAGGCTGCAAGGCAACCGGAGCAATCCTTCTGATCCTTTTGGATCTCTTTTGCTTTTTCTGGGCTAAGAAACAGAAGCGTGTTGTCAGGAGTACGCCTTACGACTGTGTAACCGGCTTCGTCCCACATTGCGGCTTGGGCTACGTCTGTGCCCTTGATGAAGAATTTTTGGAACTCGGTGTCAAACTCTTCATTTTTTTCTTCACTGAAAGGCAGTTGTCTTGAGGAACGGTCGTAGTGTTCGTCGAGAAAATCGTTTCTGATCGCTGAAGAATAGAAACCTGTCGGGCTGAATTTATTTAGAACCACATTGTCTTCTCTTAGAGACAAGAGTTTCTGTTTAAACGCTGGCGGAATAGGACTTTCCTTTGTAAGCAAAGGTCTGGTGCCGAGTTGGAAAACGATTTTCCCCAACTCTGGATTATCTATCCAATCCTGATACTCGTTAAGGTTCCAAACACCACCGGCCATCACGATCGGTACGTGCTGGAGCCCCACTTTATTCATAAAATCGCGCAAGGCTTTTACGCGGGCATACGGTGCTTCCGGATTCAGCGGATTTTCTTTGTTAGAGAGGCCATTGTGTCCACCGGCTTTCCACGGGTCTTCGTAAACTACGCCTCCGAGCCAATCGGCCGTACGATGGTAAGCCCGCTTCCAGAGAACCATAAAAGCCCGCATCGAGGAAACGATCGGGTAGTAGTAGGTTTTGTTGGCAGCGCAGATATCGCCAAGCTGATAAGGCATCCCAGCCCCGCAAGTTACGCCATGCAGTTTCCCTTCGGCCATAGGCAACACCCGCTCGATGATTTCGTCGGTACCCATCAGTCCCCAAAGTAGGTTCATGTGGATTCTTCCTTCGCCTCCGGAAATTTCGGACGCAATACGCAACTGCGACATAATACCCTTGATCGTGTATTCGATCCGCTCGCGGGTACGTTCATAACGCGTTTTCCCGTTCAAAACCATCGGAATGATTTCGCCGTGCTCATTGATAAGAGGGGAGTGAACCCCTGAAAAAGTACCGACTGCACCTGCAGCCGCAAAGGCGCCAGAGGTGTAACCGTTTGTGATCCCAACTCCTTTTCCCCCTTCAATGATCGGCCAGACTTCTTTTCCGGAGATGCTGATCTTCTCGATTCGTTTCATGAGATATATCTAAACGCGTTTATGATTTCTTGCTCAAAATTTTTGGCGTACAGTATTCTTGCAAGTTTCCGTACGGCTTTCAGATAGATAGACAAATCGAGAGTGGCTCCGTGACAGTTTTTGAAATTTTATTTTGAATAAATATTTCACACTCACCTTAAGTGTGAGTTTTTCAGCGGTTTAAGATTGATTTATTTTGATGATAAAAAAGTGAAAAGAGTTTTTTTTTACAGTAAAAATGAACGAGTGTTTGTGTGAGTTTCCGTTTTGCTCTCCTTTCTTAAGAACCAAAGGAAACGTTGTTTTGCGGTTTTCGTTTCTTAGGGAATGGAAAGCTTTCCTTTTATATGTTTCAGCGCTTAATTTGCTATATGGACAGAACAGGAATTTATACTTTTCCCGTTAAGGGATCGGACTATGACTATAAGGGACAGGTGTCGTACCCGACACTTGTGGATATGATGCTTGAGGCCGCCGGGCTTCACGCAACTGAGAGGGGATTTGGCCTGGCTGACATAATGCGGAATGGTCGTTCATGGGTTTTGACCCGTTTTCATCTGGATTTGCTGAAGTCAAGTAAATATGATCGGGAGATAAAGATTGAAACTTGGGTGGCTAATGTCGGCGAGTTGTTTACGAATAGAAAGTTTAAACTTTATAACGGAAAAGGAGAGATATTCGCTGTTGGAAGCTCCAGTTGGGCTTTGATCGATATCCGTTTGCGCAAAGCGATAGAACTTGACGGAGTACTTGATGAGTCATTGGCGGAAACGGATAAAGGAACCGATATTCCTGCTCCAATTCGAATAGATTCGGTAAAAGAGGGTTCCGCGTTAGGCTCGGTAGAGGTAAAATACGGTGATTTGGATATCAACAGGCATGTGAACAGTGTTCGTTATATCCGTTGGGTTTTGGATTGTTTCCCGTTGGAACATTTTCTGTCTAGCAGAATAAAATCTCTGGATGTAAACTATGTGGCGGAGGTTCTTTATGGCCAAAAGGCCGATATCTTTGCCAGTGGAGACGTGAGCGTTTCGAATGAAAATATCATAGAGTTGAAGGTGGACGAGAAAGCCGTTTGCAGAGCCAAAGTGGTCTGGGAATAACAGGTTTGCGGCTAAATGAAAAAAGCCTGTCTCCGTGTATCGGTAACAGGCTTTTTTGATGTTCGACAGTAAAGGTTTATTCCTTTTCCTTTTTAGTTTCGAGAACATGGAGACGCAAGTCTTGAGCTTTGGCTTTCACATCCTGCATGGCGTTACGAACACGTGTTCCAGCAGCCTTGTTGCCTTTGTTGTAGAATGCGTCAACATCCTTCTCGATGTCGGCGATGATCTCCTTCAATTGATTAAAAATTTCCATAATCCGGTTAAAAATTAATTTGGTTTTAGTCCTCAACGTTTGTTTTAAGAATACGAAACCTAAGCCTATTGCTTTGGATGATTGCGCATTCCCGAATAAATATATATTCTTTTTGTGAAAGAGAAAGCATTTTTTCCTTTAAAAAGTGCTTTCAGGATCCTTTAAAGCCTGTTTTTTTCTTATTTGGGCCTTTTGACTCAGAATGAATTGCCGTTTTTGGTAATAATTGAAGGAATCAACACAGGAGACTTCCAATCGTCAAAATTGTTTCCAAAGAAAAATCATCAACCTTTGGATTTATATAATTGTCATTTATTCATTAAAAAATTCATATTATAGCGCTTGCTGTCATTATGCAAATCGAATAGGTTATTTCCGATTCACTTTTGTTATAAATGGCCTCCATCGGTCCTCATCCACGCCGTTCTCAACCAGCGCAACTCTAGACAAGACAAAGAACAAATCTGAAAGGCGATTTACATATTTTGGAACGAAGCTAGGCAGAGGATCTTCCCTGTTGAGTTGTACCAGCCGCCTTTCGGCTTTTCTTACCGTTGTTCGGGCAATATGTAGAAGAGCGGAAATCTCGTTGCCGCCCGGAACCAAAAAATGTTGTGATTCGCTTTCCATGGCTTTTTCTTCTCTATCAATCCACTCTTCGCAGAACTTGTCGCCGTCTTCTGGGGCGGGAACATTTAATTCGAGAGTGGAAGATGAAGGTCGTGCCACATAGGCCATCATGTTCATCAGGTCCACTTGTATTCTGTGTAGACCTTCTTGCCAGCGATGTTCTTTACCCATCCTGACGCGCAATAAACCTAAGTGTGAGTTTAGTTCGTCGATAGTTCCGAGACATTCCATCCTGATGTCGTCTTTTGCCACTCTTGGACCGCCAATGGTGGCAGTTGTGCCTTTATCTCCGGATTTGGTGTATACTTTCATGTATATGGGATATAGTGAATCTAGATAGAAACCCGTCAAAGCTATGATGTTTGGGTTTTACTACTTGAAGGTTTCCGTTTGCGCTAATTTCAGCTTTTTTCTTGACCGAAGCTGATATTCCGTTCCCAAAAATTATCTGAATTTTCGTCAAGCGGAGGGACTTTTTATTATTTGAAAATAAAAGGTGTGGGTTTAATGTCTGATTGCTAAGTCAAAAAAGAACTTACAGTTAGTGGTTTTACCCTGAGATAGCAAAAGGTGTATAAACTAAAAAAGGAAAAGGTTCAGTCAGAGGGCTGACCGAACCTTTTGTAATCACTTCTTGAACTTAATAAAATAAGTTCCGTCAATACCCGCAGTTCGGGCGGCTGTGCGTGACAGCTGAATCGGAGGAACGCCGGCAGCGCTGAATGTCATCGTGAACGTGGTGTCAGTGACATCAATTTGGACAGCCTCGTTTATGTATTGGCTACCTACCAATCGGATTGAGTTGGCATTTGTCTTATTGGAGTAAATCCAACCTGTAGATCCGGTAAAAAGCCCGTTGTCACCTTGAGTGGTTATATTGCCTCCGCCGTCGGAAGCGCTATAGGTCATGGTGACACTCATGTTACTAAAGTGGCTTGTAACGTCCGTGCCGTTGACGGTTACTTGGCCTCGCTGTAATGTCCAAGGGGTTTTCGAAAGCTGTTTTCCGGTTACTTCCTGTGGTGCCGGATCGTCTCCTCCGCTACTACCGCATGACCAAGCGAGGGTTCCGGCCACCAAAACGGCCAGAAGGTATTGGAATGTCTTTTTCATTTCTGTTAAGCTTAGCTTTTTTCCTTTTGGCTAAACTCGTGGGGAACAGAAAAGATAATTCTTTTTTGGTGAAAAACTAACATGCGTCCAATAGCCGTTTGAAGCTGGCCTTTGAAACGCATGTTACATATATTTTCTTAGTAAGGAATAGCTAGTCGCGGTTCGGTTAACCATTTCTGAAGTTCATCACCAAGTTTTTGAGTGATTTCCGGCTCAGATTTGATCAAGTTCCAACGTTCGTAAGGATCTTCTTTCAGATTATACAGTTCTTTAGGCTCTCCATTCAGGGCTAGAAGCTTCCAATCCCCATTTCTGGCAATTTCCGTATACTTTGTCTCTGGATCTGGATCTGTTGTGGCGTAGTAATTACCGTTTTTCTTAATCAGGTTTATCGCCCAAAATACAGTGCCTCTTTCCGCAGTTTTTCCTTTGCCGGTAAGTTCGGGAAGGATATTGATCCCGTCGGGAGCGTAGCCGTTTAGGTCTGTTCCCGCAATTTTCGCAAAAGTAGGAAGCAGGTCGTTTGTGTGCGCAAGGTTATCGTTTGTCGTGTTTTTTTCGATAATTCCCGGCCAATACGCTATAAAAGGTACACGTATCCCGCCTTCGTGGAAGTCACGTTTTCTACCTTTTAAAGGTCCAGCACTGCCTCTATACGCTGGGCCATTGTCGCTAGTGAATATAACTAACGTATTTTTTTCGATTCCCAGTTCTTTAAGTTTGTCGAGTACTCGACCAACGCCACGATCCAAATGCTTGACCATTGCTCTGTAAAGTAGGTCGTCACCTTTGGCTTGTTTTCGGAATGGAGACATTGATTCTTCCGGCGTAGCTTCATAAGGAGCGTGCGGGGCGTCGAACCATAGGTTCAGATAAAATGGCTTCCCTTTTTTGTTCGCTTCTTCAATGAACGCAAGGGATTCGTTTACCTTGATGTCTGTCCAGTGGGCGGAATCTTTAGGGATTATCTTCTCGTCACGCACCAAGTGTTTGCCGGCGTCTTTGTAAAGGCGCCTTTCCAGCATTGCGGGACGACGATACAGCGGATCCTCAATCATAGCCAAGTAGTGATCAAAACCATGCTCGATAGGGCCGGGCATGCTGTTAGCCCGGTCTAAAATGTGGCTTTCATTCAGCCCGCCGAGGTGCCATTTTCCTACGTGCTTTGAAATGTATCCGCTCTTGCGCAGGAATTGAGGGATGGTTTTGGCCTCAGGCTGAAGATACA
The DNA here is from genome assembly GCF_036492835.1 of Fulvitalea axinellae. Lineage (GTDB taxonomy): Bacteria > Bacteroidota > Bacteroidia > Cytophagales > Cyclobacteriaceae > Fulvitalea > Fulvitalea axinellae. The sequence continues at coordinate 326,229 of NZ_AP025315.1, forward strand.
TTTCACGGTCGTTGAAGTGGCTTTTTACGTTGAATCTAAGCGGATATTTTCCGGTAAGAACGCTCACTCGTGTTGGTGTGCAGACGGCCGATCCCGCATAAAACTGAGTGAAACGCATGCCTTCTTTGGCCATTTTGTCCAAGGAAGGTGTCAAATTGCGGGGACTGCCGTAGCAACCCAAATCGCCGTACCCGAGGTCATCGGCGAGGATAAAAACGATGTTCGGATTATTGGGGAGCGCTACTGAAGCGGTTTTCTTTGCTTCGGTATTTTTGTCTGCAGGAGCGCAGGACATACTAGTGGTAGCGGCCATAGAGGCCAGAAGGCACCATTTCTTTATCATAGTCCAAAAAAGTTAAAGGATATAATCTGTAAGCAATCTATGAATCGAGATTTAACAAAGGTGGGCTATAGTAGGTGTATAATGTTCGGGTTATAAAATATAGACGTCTTTTATATTGTTGAGTGGAATTTCAGTCACTCTTGGGTTTGCGGAGTGGCCCTTTGTCTTTAGGGGTGTAAGTCATCAGATTTTGGATGGATATTGAGCTGTCATTGGATGTTCCTGCGGTTTTTAGGCCAGTGATATGGTCCATTTGGTTGATGACAATGAATAGTTCGTATGAACGGTTGTCCTCCAGATTGACCCTGAGCACTTCTTTTCCTGATATTTTGGAGAGTATCCCTTTATTGTAAGCAGTACATGCTCCGTTTGGGCTTGCGATTTCAAGGCCCTTCATATCTTCGGAGACAAAACACACTCGCCGGTTTGTAATGTAGAGCAAGCCGGGAGTAAGGCCAAAGCCCCTTACGTGTTGAACTCTGAGTACCCGCTTGAGCGTTTCGTTTTCGTCCCTTTTGAAAGAAATAGACTTATATGGTGTGTAAAACCTAATGAAAACCTGAACGGCGATAATAGTGGGAAGATAAAGAAGCATGATGACAAGCATCAATTGTTCCTCATTCTTGTTGGTGAAGTGGAAAAATTTATTGAGATAGAAAATCACTTGGTATTCAAGAAAAAAGGCGAACGCCCATAGAATAAGGTACGTCCAGTTTATTTTTCCGAAGAGGTTGTTCATTTCGCAGTTACGTTTCTTTTTGGCTCCGTTTCTGGCCAGGCCATATTTACTAAACGGAGCTATCAAATGTAAGTTGGCAATTTTGTTACTGTATTGGTAACAAGATTAGGCCGAAATTCCCATTTGGACATCAAGATAATATTATTTGTCTTGTTTCAAGGTTAAGTCTATAAACCTTTAAGTAAGATGCCGAGAACGTTATATTGAAATTCGCATTTATTTGGCTTCATTAGAACATGATTTTTTTATAACTTCTCTGTCAGGTTGCATTTCTAATGTTATTTTTCACTAAAAGAAGCATGCGGCTGTTTTAGGGTACTTAACTGTTATTTTGTCTGATCTTGTTCTTTTTTAGTGTTATTCGATATTAATCGGGGTGTGCGTTGACTCTGGTTTTTTCGGGTGTATTAAGGAAGGTGATGCGCAAGAAAATGCATTGGGTTAGTATCCGCTCAAATTCGGTATTTTGTCATACGTTAGAAATCTTTGGTATGAAAACGAATGAAATCGGAATCCGTTTCAATGGTCTTGGAGTTAGTTCGATAAAGAAAAGGGCTTTGGGTGCGCTCGGAGTCTTTGGGGCTATTTTATTGTCTTTGGTCGCATTTAGGATATATTCTGGACAAAGAGTGGCTGAACTCGAACAGGATTTAGCTAAGCAACAGGCTTTGATGATGGGATATGAGGCTTTGGACAATAAAATTGAAGAAGCTTACGCCTCATGTTTTTGGGCATTGAGTGGTTTGGAATCAAAAGTTTCTAGAGAAATAGATTTCGGTGGAATTCCAAAAGGGATTTTGGAAGAAATGGAGATCGTTGTGCAAAGCTTTGAGAAGTCTCGAGCCGAATTTTTTGAAATCTCCGACACAGGAGGCGCAGTTGTGAAATCTTTACGACGTTTACGCTTGTCTCGTAATGAGCTGGAAAGCAAGGTTAGAGATGCCGTAGCTTCGGCCCGAAATATTCGGACAGAGCAACTGGGCCAGATTGAAAAGTACCGAAATCGCAGTGAAATAGTCTTTTACGGATGTGTCCTGCTAATCATAGTCGCTTCGGTTTATTATATATATATCATTGTTCAGGGAATCAGGCGAACAATTGCGGCGGTGGCTCGAGATGTTGATAGTCTGGCCAAAGGCCGACTTGATAGGGATATTCGAAATATACAGCTGAAAGAATTTTTGCCATTGACCGAAGCCTGCCTTAAGTTGAAAGATTACTTGGAGAGAGTCACCGGTTTTGCTGCCGAGATTGGGAAAGGAAATATGAGTGCCGAGTTTCAACCGGACTCAGATGAGGACGTTATGGGTGGCGCTCTTGTGGATATGGCTGGAAAACTGCGCATATCTGCGGATCAGGACAAAGTTAGGGAATGGCAGAATATAGGCTATTCGAAGCTTTCGGATACCGTAAAAAGAGTAAGGGAAGACGAAGCTTTTTATGATTTGGCGTTGCGGGAGCTGATTAGCTATTTGGGAATTAACCAAGGAGCTTTCTATGTAGTCAAAAAAGATCCTGAAGAAAACGTTGTGCTGGATTTAGTTTCGAGTTATGCGTTTGGCAGGAAAAAATACAGAAGGCAAACCCTTACGCCCGGCGAAGGATTGGTAGGTCAGGCGTATTTGGAAGCGGATGTGATCTATATGACCGAGATACCGGATGATTACGTAAGAATAACTTCAGGCCTCGGCGATGCGCCTCCGCGTAACATTGCGATTATTCCACTGATTTTCGATGATAAGGTTACTGGGGTTTTGGAGCTCGCTTCATTCACAGTTTTTAAGGAACACCATTTGGTCTTTTTGAAAAGAGTGGCCGAAATGCTTGCTTCTGAGCTGGCTACGCGTGTTGTGAACATAGAGACTAAACGCCTTTTGTCTGAATCCGTGGAGAAAGAAAATATGCTTCGGGCTCAGGAAGAAGAGTTAAGGCAAAACGTTGAGGAACTGCAAAGTACTCACGAGGCATTGGAGAGAATGAAGCGTGAAGAGGATGCCAAAAACGAGGAGATGCTTCAAAAGACTGAGCGTCAGTCAAGGATGATCAGGAACTTACTTAACGAGGTGGAAGAAAAAGTCTATCTCAAAGACCATTCAGGTACAATGTACCTTGTAAATCAAGCCGTTGCGGATGATTACGGAGTGTCGATTGAAAAACTGATAGGCACGGACGATTTCGCTTATTACGATTATGAAGTTGCGAAAGGATACTGGGACAGTGAGAAAGCGATAATAAAGGCGGGTAAGCCAGTGGACAGTGTGGAAGAGGTAACACTAAATGGCAGGACCAAAACGTGGAAAATCCGTAAGATGCCTTTCTTAATTGAGGAAACAGGAAAAGTTGGCCTGTTAGGAATACAGTTAGATATTACTGACAGGGTTGAGGCGATAAAACGGGCCGAGGCTCTTGAAAATAAGCAATAATGAAAAAAGCGGGAATATAGAGTTCCCGCTTTTTTGTAATGAGGCCTACTTCCCTGGAGTAAAAGGATTATTGACCTCGTCACCGAAGATAATCACCGCGTCTGAAGGGAATTTGGTGCAGACGCCATCCGCACCGTAAGACGCGGCCTTTCGCATCTCCGCAGGGGTGCTGATTTCTTCGATAAATACTCTGAATCCAGATTTGTTGAGCGATTCCAATTTGCCATCGTCAATGTTCTTCAGCTTGATTCTGTAAATATCCGGTTTGAACCCCACCGTTTTCCAGTGATGATCTTCATGGACATGTTGAGTTTCAAGGCCGAGTGGCATTTCGGGGTAGTGTCTATGGATATGCCGGAGTAAGATAGGGTCATCTGAGTAAATTACCAATCTCTCCGCAGGCAGTTGAGACAGCAAATTTTTGACAAATATGTGCACATCCATTAAATGCTCTCGATAGGAATGGACGCCTTTGCTATTGGCCATAATCCCGATTTGGTACACGACTTTATTACCTATAGATTTTGGATATCTTTGATAATAAATACTGTCCAACCTTACCAAATCACTTATGGAAGGGTAGGGAATAGTGTTCTTGAATACGGAAAACCCGTGTGATAATTTGAGGGGATGGGCTTGGCGAATTGCATGATATCCTAACTCAGATAAGTGCGCTCTGTTATTCTTACTCCCAACGATATCAAAGTATGGGTTTGCCGCAATAATGGGGACGTCGTCATGAGTGAAGTAGACCTTGAACGAAAGCATATCCGAGCCAATGCCTATTGAATTGGCAAAGGCAGAAAGTGTATTGTCGGGGACATCTTCGCCATTTGCGCCTGTGGCGATTATCAGGACATCGGAGTAATCTGAGGGATTACTTTTGGTCCCTGAGCACGACCAGTAGGCAAAAGCCAGGATCGCCGTGACGATAACTGTTATCGCTTTCGTTTTCATAATTCCCAAAGTTTGCGGAGAGCCTAGTTCGTAGGTTTTTCCAAGTTTTAAGAATGTCTAATTCAACGTTATAAATTAAACAAATTGAAGTCTGTTCTACATTTAGGCCGATTTTAGGCCATTTTTTTTGCTTTACTCCGATATTTCAAATAAGAAAATAAAATAGTTCACTTTGATGAATTTCAGGATGTAACTTATCTTATGAAGAGTTCGAAACCTAACAGCTTACATTAAACCCAGCTCAATGAAAGTACTGATCGCTACAGATAAGTTTAAAGGGGCAATGGACAACTTCCAAGCTAGCTCTGCCATGAGAAAAGGTGTATTAAGAGCGTGTCCAGATGCGGAAATCACCACGTTCAGTTTGTCAGACGGTGGAGAAGGTTTTTTGGAGCTCTTTAGAAGAGCTAAGGAACTGGTGGAGATTCGGGCGGAGACTTTTGATCCGTTGGGAAGGAAAATAGAGGCTTCGTTTCTTTACGATAACAAGCAACAAGAAGCTGTGGTCGAATTGGCGTCGGCTTCGGGGTTAATGCTGTTGGCTGAAGAGGAGAGATGCTGTGCGGAAGCGAATACATTTGGCTCGGGAATCCTTATTAGAAAAGCTATAGAGAGTGGGGCGAAAAGAATTATTCTGGGCTTGGGAGGTAGCGCCAGTAATGATGCGGGGCTAGGAATTGCAAAAGCCTTGGGGGTGAAGATTCTGAGTGGAAATGGGGAAGAAATAAAGCCATGCGGAAAGAATCTATCCAAGATTCACAAACTTGATTTCTCACAAGTTCCGGACAGTGTTAAAAAGGCGGAAATCTTGTTGGCGTGTGATGTTCAGAATCCATTTACGGGACCCGAAGGTGCTGTAAATGTTTATTCGGAACAGAAAGGGGCGAATGAATGTGAAAGAGAGCGAATGGAATATGGGATGAAACACCTGTTGGAAGTTTTCAAGAAAGAGGAACGAACAGATATCTCAAACTTAGAGGGAGCCGGAGCGGCGGGTGGTTGTAGCGGAGGTTTAGTAGCCTTGTTTGACGCAAAGATAGTTTCCGGAGCTGAGTTAGCTGTTGAGTATTCTGGCTTTGTGGGAGCTTTGGGTTCGGCGGATTTGGTGTTGACTGGCGAGGGCAGTTTCGATAAGCAAAGCCTCAGAGGGAAGTTAGTGTCAATTGTAACAAAAGTGGCTCACAGATACGGAGTGCCTGTTGCTGGATTTTTTGGAAAAATAGATCCTGATGTGGATCCGTTAGATGTCTCTTGTCCTGACTTTTGCGGAGCTCTTGGCGCTGGACCAATTTCACTGAAGGAGAGTGTGGAGCGATCTCAGGAATTGTTGGAAGCGCGGGTGCTGGAAGTTATAAAGTTACTCAAACGCTTTGTATAGAGACCTCCATATGAAAAGGGTTGTATTACAATTCTCAATTTAACATAATCTAGATTATTGTTTTAATAAAGGAATTGTCCCAACCTTAAGGGTTGATCCAATTTCTACTATTCGATTGTATATCAGCTCTTTTACGACCTTTTATGAAGTTTTTGCGGGCATTTCTCCATTCGTCTTTATTCATGATGCCACTTTTGCGATGACGTTGCGCGTCTTTTTCAAAACGTTCAAACATCGCTTGTAATTCGGCGCTTCCATAAGTCTGTATAAAATCGGAAGCGGTTTTGTCTTTGACCGGAATATTATCAATCCACTTGTACAGAAGCTCCAACGCCCGGATATTGTCTTTTCCTAAAGCGTTCAAAAATTGGTTGAATATATATTGTTCCGAGAGTAAATATTCCCGCCTTCTTTTCCTGAAAACACGAAAAGTTAAGACTGTGATTCTCAGCAAAACCATTAAGATTATAATCCCTGCAATGACAAGCAGAATGAACTTTCTCAGAGGCATTCCAAAAACGCTATAGCCTTTTTCCTTTTCCTCAGTTATGGTTTCCACTTGGGCTTGCGCTACGGTGGCCAGCGAATCTTTTAATGTGCTCAACATTCCCAAATCCGGGTTTGGAGCCACTTCAATTGCCCTTGCCTTAAGAGTCTTCTTATAAAGTCTCTGTTGCCTTGGGTTCCACCAAAGAACAACCTTTTCAGGAATCGTTACGGTTCCCTCTTTCTCGAAAAGATAGCTGTAACGGTCAGTGCGTTTGGCGCTGATCGCGGTGGACGTTTTGATATTCTTGAAGTTGGTCTTGCCGGGGTAAATGCTGATTCCGGGGACTGAGTCCCAAGATATTTGCGGAAGCATTTCGTAAATGGTGCCTTGGGCCTCTCTTGTGATCCTTCGCTCGATCACGTCACCGACTTTCACTCTGTCGGTTCTGCGAGACCATCTTTCATAGCCAGTCAGATTATTGCTGACCAACCAAGTGTTTTCATCGAAACCGTCCGGGATGGATTTTACATTGACAAACCGTGGGCGCGTCCGGATAGTGCGTTTTTTCCCCTTATAATCGTCTTCATCGGGCGTTTCCACAGTTATTTCCAAAGAAGGGATTTCGATTTGCACATCTTCGTACGGGAAAATATTGTAGAAGAACTGTACGCCCGCATAGTTCTTTCCCTTAATGGTTTTTGATGAACTAAGCGATCTGAAATAGACGGAGAACGCGCCGTCAATCTTCGGGGTTTGCAGGTCAACGCCTTTCGTGAACCATGTGGATGTATAGACACTAATAGTCACTTGCACCGGCTCGCCTATATAGGCGTTCCTTTTATTTATCGATACTTCGCTGAACAGGTGTTTTTGGGCATAGGATTGATGGAAGCCCAAAACTGTCCAGACGATCAAAGTAATTTTGAATAACTTCCTCATCACCATTTGTCAGATTTGTTCTTGGCCTTAAGCCCTTGTTTCTTTACCTGGAAGGCGAATTTCTTTTTCAGGAAAATTGTCGGGTCGTCGCCCGTGTCTCGGATAAGGATTTTTTGGAGATCTTGCTTCTGGATCGGTCCCAAATCTTCAGGCACTTCCTCCAATTCTTCGCCTGTGTGGGTGTCTGTAGTCACTTCTTCCTCAAGGCGTTCCTTCTCCATATCTTCTTTTGTGGCTTCTTGTCCGCCTCCGCCCAAGTCTTCCGGTCCGGTGTTTTCCTTGTTTTTACCGTTGTTGAGCTTTTCTTTCTGCTCTTGGGCCTCTTCTGGATTCAGCACGTTTTTTTCGTCCATTATATTTTTCACAATGGACTTGCTGTTTTGCGCCTGTTCCATATCAGGGTCCAGTTCTGTGGCTTTTTCAAAGGCTTTCTGGGCGGCGACCAAGTTGCCGTTTTTATAATATGCCAGCCCGAGGTTATATGCGCCGTATGCTGTAGAATCTTGCCTAAAAGCCTTTATAGCGCCGTTTATGTCCCCGGATTTGTATAGTGCGACACCTTTGCGCAGTTGATTGTCATAAAGTTCAGAGGCCTTTTTGTATTCTTTTTTGTCCGAAAGCTTTTGTGCTTGGTAGTCGTGGGTAAACCAAAGATCCTGAAACTTGAATGTCCCCTTTTCCTTGGGAGCGCAACCTGTAAAGGCCATAAGTACAATGATTGAAAAGGCAACGGAGCCTTTTCTGGAAAGGAACAGGATTGCGATCAAAAAAGGAATCATAAACCAGAAGCCTTTGTCGTCCCATTCGTCTTTTTCCTGATCTTTTACCTCTTGGAATTTTAGCCCGGCCCTGACTCTTTTTGCGATCGCAGCCATATCGCTTCGATCCAGTGTCATTTGGTTGACCGTGATATTTTCAACGGAAGCAAGGCGTTGGAGAGTGACGGGATCTTGGGCTGAGTGGACAGGATCTCCGTTTTTGTCTTTCATCGTGCCTTTGCCTCCAAAATTCGGAACCTCAGCGCCTTGGGGCGTATTCAAAGGGATAATTTCAAGCTTTTTGTCGGCTTTGGCATACTCTTGTAAGGCCTCGAAGTCGTCTTCGGAGAAATCATCGGAGAAAACGATTAGTGTGGATGGGGCCTTCGAGTATTGGGTCACCGTATCGGCCATGTTGAGGGCCGTGGCCATGTCTGTGCCCGGAATCGGCATCATCGATGGGTTTAGCCCGTCCATAAACGATTTGATAATATTGTAATCTTTTGTCAAAGGCACCACCGTATGGGCCGATCCCGCAAAAGCGACCAACGACATTCTGGCTTGGGGGTTCTCTTCTATTAGGTCAAGAATCTTGAATTTGGCCCGTTCCAACCTGTTTGGTTGAATATCGGTAGCCATCATACTTTGCGATAGGTCCAAGGCTATGACTACGGGTGTCTCCACAATTTGGCCCGGGATTTTTATCTTTCCCCAAGTCGGGCCGGAAACGCTTACAATACCGAAAATCATCCCGAAAAGACTGATGGTCAGGATCCAGATCTTTAGCGTTTCGCTTCCCCTCTTGATCATGAAAGGCTGAAGGTGTTGCGCAATATGTTTCCGCCATTTTACCTGATCCCGAACACTCCATACGCTCAGAATATAAATCAAAAGCAATGGAATGATCAGCCAAAGAAACTGTGGCCGCAGGAAATGGAATTGTTCCCAATCAATATTTTGGATATCGTTAAGCATCTGCTGTGGACCTTGTCGGTTGTTTATCCTTTTTGAATTTTCTGACAAGCGAGATGGCGCTTGCTAGAAACATGAGGGCTAATCCGAGCGCAACGGCCAAGCCCAAGGGGTAATAATAAAGGAGTGTGACGGGCACGTATTCTTCCTCTTCGTACTCTATCGGTTCGAGTTTGTCTAGCGTGGCGTAAATCTTTTCAAGCTCCGCTTTGTCAGTCCCAAGGAAGTACTTCGCGTCTGTCAGTTCCGCAATGTTTTTTAGGGTTTCCTCGTCCAGATCAGATTCCGATTTGGCGGGGTCCCCTATCCCGATAGTGTAAATCTGGATCGAATCGCTTTTGGCAAGTTCCGCCGCGTCAAGCGGTTGGATGTCGGTTCCGGCGTCTACGCCGTCGGTCAAAACCAGCATCACTTTTGACTCCACGGTATCTTGCTCGAACATGCTGATTCCCTTGACGATGGCTTTGCCGATTTTGGTAATCTGACCTGCCATACCTACGTCCGCTTCGTCGAGTAGTTTTTCTACAACGGGCAAATCGGCAGTAAACGGCGCTTGGATAAAGGCGTTGCTCGCAAAAAAGACCAGACCCATTCTGTCCCCTTCCCTTTTTGCGATGAAATCGTGGATCACTTCTTTCACAGCGTCCCATCGTCGGACCTTTTCTCCGTCAACCACCCAGTCGGATTGCGACATGCTGAAGGAAATGTCGGCCACAATAAGGAAATTTCTGGCGTTTTTGACTTTTAGCTCGGGCTTCCCCACAATCTGCGGCGAGGACAAAGCGCAAATCGACAGAATCCAGATAATGGATAGCGTGAGCGAGACAAAAATATTACGTCTGCGTATGCTGGCGGCCTTTCGGGGCTTTTGGTTAGAGTACTCGCTGGCTTTCTTGAAGTTGGGATAATTCAAGGCCGAGCTCTTCATTCTAAGTGCAGGCAGAATCCAATACAGGAGCAATGGAAGCGGAAGCAGGTAGAATGCCCAGATGTTCGCTATTTCGAAATTTTCAGGCATGGCTGTGAATCCAGGTTTTGGATATAGTTACAAACCGATCGAACTCCTCGTCGCCGATTTCCCCATTTTGGTAAAGGGCGGCCGAAAAGGATTTTCCGAATTTTGAGAAAGGGGTGTCGTTGGCTTTTGATTCCAAGAACTTCAGCCATTCATCGCCAAAAAGACGAGCGGTTTCCTTCCTTCCGAAAGTTTGGAGCGCAACTTGTTTGAGTACAACGTTTATCGCCTCAATACCCGAACTGTTGTCTTTCTTGTTTGTCCGAATTGATTCAATCACACTGACGGCGTATTTTCTGTACGCATTTTTCTTGAACTGGAGGTAAATCCTATACGCAAGAACGCAGGCGATAACCGAAAGCGTAACGAACAGTATGGGCCAACCCGGCGTATCGAAAGCGAATTTTACCGGAGGCGGTTCGTACAGGTTACCAAGGTCCGGCAGATTGGCGTTTTGCAACGAGTCGGTCACTGAAAATGATTGTGATGTTGGAGTCTGATCAATCATTTTGGCATTTTTATAATTTCCTTGAGCTGTTTGTCAACGTCTCCCAAGGTGTCGAGTTGTATTAGCGGAATACGGTATTGGTGCATCAACGCCTCAAAGGCGTGAAGATTCTTTTCGTAACCGGTTTTGAATTTCTCCCGAAGGCTTTTGTTGTTGCCTTTGGCTAGGATTTGCCTACTGCCTTCGCCAAGGGTTATTTCTTCGCTAGGCAATGTACAGTCCATCGGGTCGGAGATTCTCGCAAGTATCACGTCGTTTTTCCTGTTCATTATCCTTAGCGTTTTAATCATCTCTTCCGAATAATGAATGAAATCGCTGATGATGATTACCAGAAAATCGTGAGTCACCAGATTGTTTACCCTGATGATGCTTTCGTGAATCTGTTTTTCGAAGGTCAAATCGCCTTCTATATCCAATTGGTGGTTGTAGGAGACGATCTTTTCCAGAAAACGGAGCGTATTCCTTCGGTCACGCTTCGGGGGCAGTAACTCCATTTTGTCATTTGAGAAAACGGCGCCTCCTACCCTGTCCCCTTCCCGGGCAACCCGAAAGGCAGCTAAAGCCGCGACTTCGGCCGCGACGGTGGCTTTCGTTTTGAACTGGGAACCGAAGAACATGCTCTGCGACTGGTCGACGATAATCAGGGCCGGTTTTTCCTTTTCCTCACTGAAAACCTTTGTATGTGTCCTTTGGGTTCTGGCGGTGACTTTCCAGTCAATGTTCCGGATATCGTCTCCGGGGACGTAGTTTCGGGACTCTTCGTAGTCCATGCCCCTGCCCCGTAGCTTGGAGGCGTGTTTTCCCCCCAATATCGACTTCACTTTCTGTTTTTTTGCCAGAAAGCTAAACCCCATCGCTAGATGTTCCATGCTCAGCAGGGACTCTAGCGAGGTGTAGACGTTTTCGGGATATTGAGTTTTTTTCTTTTTCATGGGAAACTTATCCTGCTACGGCCACTAGCTTAAGGATCTCGTCGATCACTTGGTCTGGCTTGATCGACTGGGCAGTGGCTTCATAACTGAGGATCAGCCTGTGGCGGAGGCAGTCGTGTACCACGGCTCTGATGTTGTCCGGGCTAACGAAGTCTTTGCCTTCCATCCAAGCGTGAGTACGGCAAGCCTTGTCAATGGCGATGCTACCGCGCGGGCTGGCGCCGAAATCGATCCATTCCGCAAGCTCTTTGCTGTATTTTTCAGGCCTTCTGGTGGCTGAGATTATATCGACAATGTAGCGTTCCATGCTTTCGGAAATCTTGATGTCTGCGATTTCCTTACGGGCTTGGAAAACGGTTTCAGGCGAGAGTTTTTCCTTCTTCTCCTTTTTCTTGGCGTGTCCGGATTCTTGTCGGTTAAGCCTGATGATTTGGAGTTCGGAGTCGTCGTCTGGGTAGTCGATGATCACGTGCATGATAAAACGGTCCATCTGCGCCTCGGGCAACGGGTACGTACCTTCTTGCTCCACAGGGTTTTGGGTTGCCATTACCATGAACAGGTCTTCCATCGGATAAGTGCTTCCCGCAACGGACACCTGCCTTTCCTCCATTGCCTCCAACAACGCCGATTGCACTTTGGCGGGTGCGCGGTTAATTTCGTCGGCCAGAATCAGGTTGCTGAAAATAGGGCCCTTCTGAAAGATAAATTTCTCATCGGAATCAGGCTGGTAGATTTCTGTACCCGTGATGTCGGAAGGTAACAGGTCGGGAGTGAACTGGATACGGCTAAGCCCGCAGTTCAGCTCTTTGGCCAAAGACTTAATAGCTTTTGTTTTGGCCAAACCAGGAAGTCCTTCGAGCAGAAAGTTTCCGTCGGCGAGCAAGACCAAAACCAGTCTTTCGACTAGTTTTCTTTGGCCTATGATCGACTCGCCAATGTTGTCAATTAGTGACTGAATGTTTTGGTGAGCATTCATGATATCTTCTCTTTATTTTTTCAGTTCAAAAGGGTATATAACCTTCCAGTCATCCTTCATATCGGCGATTGTCCAGCCGTCTTTCAGCGCTTGGTCAAGGCCTTTGTTCAGGCGCCCGACACTGGAGTTGCGGTCATATGCCCATTCCCTTTTCACGTCGGTATGGTGAACGTAAAGCATAAAAGCCTTGTCGCCTTGCGAAGAAGTCCACTGCATCATAGGCAAGTCTCCGTCGGAATTGCCGGCACAGAAAGTCGGTTTTTTTCCGATGATAGTGTTGATATTGAGAGGCTTGCCGTCTTTGTCGTCGATGAATCCGATTTTAGGCAGGCGGGTGATCGAGTAGTTTCCGTTCTCGCTGTTGAACTTTGTCTTAAGGCTGCTTCCGATGATCTGTTCAGAAGGGATTCCGTAAACGTTTGTCAGCGTAGCTCTCATAAAGTCTACCCCGCCACCGGAGACGATATACGTTTTGTAACCGTTTGCTCTCAAGTAGTCGAGAAGCTCCAGCATAGGTTGGTATACCAGTTGGTCAAAGCGCTTGTGTTTGGTAGGGTGCTGGGCTGTTGCCATCCAGGCTTTAACCATTTCCTTGTACTCGGCTGGGGTTGATCCAGCGAGCGTGTTTTGAACCAATTCCAGCAATTGGTGAACGTCTGTTTTTTTCAGTTGGGCGAGATCGTTTTCCAAAATCGCTTTGTAAGGCTGGGTGTTTTTCCACTCCGGGTGTTGATCGGCCGTAGCCTTTACCCTATCGATAATGTAGAAAAGCTGAAAATAGAACGGTTTCTCACTCCAAAGCGTCCCGTCATTGTCAAAGCAAGCGATTCTGTCTTCTTCAGGAACGAATGTTGGGCTATTCTTGTCAGTTGATTTTTCTATAAACTCAATGATCGAAGCCTTTGTCTTACCTTCATTCCAAGACGGAAGAGGGTTTGTTAACTGGACATTATCCGCTCCTTTTTCTTCTTCTGGCCTACAGGAGAAAAGAATACTGACCCCGACAAGGGAAAGTATCAAACCTCTTAACGTTTTCATGTTTTTGCGGTCCAATTTTACTGGTAATTTTTAACGCAACGAAAACCGATGTGCTCCATTCCCGTGTCGGGAGTCGTTCGCATTCGGCGCGAATTCCGGTATCCTGAGCACCAATCGTCATGACACAGGAAGGAGCCCCCGCGAACTACTTTGTTCTTTTCGTTTCTACCAATTACCTCAAAAGAGACTTCCGGGCCAAGAGGATTGTGCGCAAGGTCACCAGATTCTTTTTTTAGTACATCGTAATAATTGGCTCCATACCAATCGGAAGTCCATTCCCAGACATTTCCGGCCATATCATAAAGTCCATAGCCATTTGGAGGGAACGATTTTACTGGTGAAGTCCTCTCGAATCCATCCTCTGCCGTATTAAAATAAGGAAATTCTCCCTGTAGGTGGTTTGTCATGTGTTTGCCGCTTTCTGTCTTCTCATTTCCCCACGGATACATCTTGTCGATCAACCCGCCTCGCATGGCGTATTCCCATTCGGCTTCGGTCGGTAATCTTTTTCCGGCCCACTTAGCGTATGCTTGCGCATCATACCAACTAACATGCACTACAGGATGATTATCCTTCCCTTTTATGTCACTATCAGGCCCCTGAGGGTGTTTCCAGTTGGCTCCTCGTGTTAAAGTCCACCAGTTTTCAAGGTGTCTTTTCGAAGCGTTTTTCTCTGCGTAGTTAAATACAAGGGATGCGGGCTGTAGATTTTCTTCAGCTGGACGAGGAGTGTTTGGCGGTAATTGAAGCTTTAATTCTTCCCAATTTATTGGCTGTTCGGCAGTTGTGATGTAACCTGTCGATTCTATGAATTTTCTAAATTCTGCATTTGTCACCTCATGCTCATCTATCCAGAAGTTGTCGATACGGACTTTATGTTTAGGAAACTCGTCGTTTTGGGATAATGCGGTTTGTGGCATGCCCGCAAATTCATCGGAATAGTCACCTCCCATATTAAAGGTTCCGGCTGGTATCAGGACCATTCCCTCTGTATTTGAAGCTAATTCAGGATTGGTTTTAATGCTGTTTATCTGCGAAAGGTAAGTAGTGCTTAGATGTTGTTTGCCAATGAAACTAGTTGGTGCGCTGGAGTTGCAAGAGACGGGCTCATTTGATTGTATTTTTCCTTTGTTGCTTTCACAGGCCCACATGCTATATAATATAGCGAAAGGGATGAGTCGTTTTTTCATAGGAAATGGCCTTTTGGTATGGCAAGCACATATTGTAAGTATTGAGCATTACACTCTCGCCACCAAAAAAAAGGCCAAGCTATTTTCTGTTATTGATCTGGAAATTAGGTCTTAGGCGTAAGTGTGAGGCATTTCTTCAAAACAAGATGGGCTGTGAAATGTCTGGTTTCTAAATCTATTCAACTACATGATGAGACTGAAACCATTATTTATTTGCGTGGCAGTACTATTGACTCAGATAGTTATGCCGGCAAGTGCGGAAAAGAGTCCCGCTGCAAAGAAGGGGAAGAACAGGCCGAATATTCTGGTTATTTTTGGGGATGATATCGGTATTACAAACGTAAGTGCGTATAGCCGTGGGCTGATGGGCTACCAGACTCCTAACATCGACCGAATAGCCAAAGAAGGCGTAATGTTTACCGATTATTACGCCGAACAAAGCTGTACGGCGGGGCGGGCTGCGTTTATTACGGGCCAATCTCCAGTAAGAACAGGTTTGACAAAAGTGGGACTTCCTGGTTCTCCTGTCGGGCTTCAGAAAGAAGACCCGACTATAGCCCAGTTATTGAAGCCGATGGGCTACGCTACGGCTCAATTCGGCAAGAATCACTTTGGCGACAGAGACGAGTTTCTTCCTACAAATCATGGTTTTGATCTGTTTTTCGGTAACCTTTACCATTTGAATGCGGAGGAGGAACCGGAAAACCCGGACTACCCAAAAAGTATCGAGTTTAAAAAGAAATTTGGGCCAAGAGGGGTTTTGAGAGCTACCGCTGACGGAAAGATCGAGGATACGGGACCACTGACAAAGAAAAGAATGGAAACCGTAGATTCTGAATTTCTGGCCGCGGCCAAAAAGTGGATAACGGAACAAGTAAAGAATGACCAGCACTTCTTTACTTGGTTTAATACTACGGCGATGCATTTCCCGACTTACCCTAGCCCGGCGGCAAGGGGACTTTCGAAAGGGCAAGGGTTTTATGCCGATGTTATGGTTCAACATGACAATTATGTGGGAGAGCTTCTCAATCTTCTTGATGAATTGGGCATAGCGGATAATACTATAGTAATTTATACTACAGATAACGGTCCGCATTTTAACATGTGGCCTGATGGGGCGATTTCCCCGTTCAGAGGAGAAAAAAACACAAACTGGGAAGGCGGTTATCGTGTGCCGGCAATGGTGCGTTGGCCTGCCAAAATACCGGCCGGAGTGATTTCCAATGAGATTGTTTCGCATATGGATTGGACTCCGACATTGGTTGCCGCTGCGGGAAATGATAAAGTCAGATCACAATTGCTGACCGGACACCAAGCTGATGGACATACTTTTAAGGTTCATCTTGACGGTTATAATATACTGCCTTACCTGATGGGCAAGGAAGACAAAAGTCCAAGAACAAACTTCTTCTATTTCAGTGATGACGGACTGCCTGTGGGGATGCGTACTGGCGATTGGAAATTGGTGTTTGCGGAACAACGTGCGCATGGGTTCGGTGTTTGGGCGGAGCCTTTCGTGAAGTTGAGGTTACCGCATATCCTGAACTTGAGAAGGGATCCGTTTGAAAGGGCTCCGACTGACGCTAACAATTACGAGAAATTTAGAATTGATCACGCCTTTATGATATATAAAGGCCAGGACGAGATGGCCCAATTCCTAAAAACTTTCGTGAAATACCCGGTTCGGCAGAGGCCGGCTTCATTTTCTGTAGATCAAATTGCGGAGAAGTTTCTGAAACCAGATTTGGAAAGATAGAGCGACAAACAAACTCAAAATGTGAAAGCCGACAGGAAAATCCCCGTCGGCTTTCTTATTTTTTCAAGAAATATTTTATGCTGTTAATGAAAAATGACGTAGGTCATTTTCTGTGTTAATTTGAATATAATGCGGGTTTATGAGGCGTGGAGTACGCTTGTCACAAAGAGAGACTACATATTTTTCATTTTTTTAAACATAAATAATATTCATAGGCCATTGATAAAATATTCTAGGCAATGTTTTTTCATAAATTGCAGTGTAGCTAAGGTTTAACAATTTAGCTAAGGTTGCGCGTCTTCGTAATATTAAATTTGTAAGAAGTAATAATACACTAACCTTCTTGTAAAACAGGATTCAATGTTTATTTTTGCGATATGCCATATAATAAATGGCGTTTCAGAATTTAAACGAAACGAAATCTGTTGAAGAGTTGCGTCTGTACAGATATGGTTTTGGTGGGGATGGTCTGTGTGTTTGCGTGGAATCATATCAATGCGTCCTATGAGAAATACTTAATCAGTATTAATTAGATAAATGATGGTTAGACACGGATTTTTTACGGCATTTAGAAAAATTGTATGGTGGTCCGGGGGTGGCTTAGCGTTGCTCCTATTTTTATTGCCGGGCTTAACGCTCGCGGCAAAGAAGAAAAAGGGCCACTTCTATGTTAAACGCGACACTTGGGAGGCGACTATGGCGGCTTCCAAGAAAGCTTATGGCGACTACGTCGCTTCTTTGGGATTCACTCCGGTATCTTCAGGCGTATTGAAACACAAGCAGGCGGCGGAGCCAATTTCCGTTGATGTTAGTGGTTTGTCTGAGCTTATCCTTGTGATCTCTGGCGGAGCGAACGGGAACTCTTATGACCATGGTGTTTGGGGAAATGCTCGTTTGATCGACAGGAAAGGTAATGTTACTTGGCTTGAGGATCTTGATTGGGTTTCGGCGAAATCGGGATGGAGAAAGACGACCCCAGGCGCAAATCTTTACGGTGAGAAAGCGAACATTGGAGGTAAGAAGTACGAGCACTGTCTTACTGTTCACGCCGAAGGAAAAGTTGTTTATAAACTGGATAAGAAATACGCCAAGTTTGAGGCTGAAGTGGGTGTGGACACTCGTGGCGGTAACAAGCGCAGTAGTATTATCTTCCAAGTCCATGGTTCTGAGCCGGGTAGTGTTCTTCGCGAAGTGGCGAAGGATTTCCCGCAGGAGTCTGGCATGTATAGCCTTTTTGCGGGTACCTCTGGTGCGGATTACCTGACTATGGGCGGTACGGAATATGAGCGTGCTTTGCTGACAAAGGTTTTGGGCAAACTCGAAAGCCCTGAATTCTTCAGAAACGAAGCGCTTAAGATAAAAGCGAACGGTGGCGAGTCAATCGATTACCTGAAGCTTTTCAAGAAAGTGGTTGGAGCCATTGACGCTCAGGACCAGTTGGCCATGATCGATTTTGAGGCTATGCGTCTTTCTATCGAAAATATGGACAAGGAGTTCGGAGCTAAGTATAACGGAAAAGCTTACTTGTCTGAGTTGAAGCGTTTGGAATCGCAGAAGCCGGCCATGGAGCACGCACTTTACAAAGGTGACCCTAAGGCTGTTGCTTGGATTAACAAAACATCAGGATTTAAGCGTAAAGCTTTGATGGCCAACCCGCTTTTGGATTTTGATCAGCTTCTGGTTGTTCGTCACAAATTGGGTAACAGAGCCAGAACAAGCGGACCAAACGCACCGGATATGGTACTTCCTAGATCAAACTGGAAGACTATCGGTTCTACCAGCAACCCAAGCAAAGGGTGGGACACTGAAATCGCTGTTCTTTCTAACCTTAGAGGCGGTGTAGATTCTAAAACTCTCTACAAGCCGAAAGGCCCGCACGCTATCACTGACCTTGACTTGCATTTTGACGCTGGCAAAGTGATGTTTACTTCCGCTACTGACAACGGACGTTGGGGATTGTTCGAAGTGAATATTGACGGTTCGAACGTTAAGCAACTTTCGCCGGATAAGTATCCTGATCTTGACTTTTATGACGCTTGTTATTTGCCTGACGGTCGCGTGGCGATGGTGTCGAACGTTTCTATGCAGGGTGTTCCTTGCGTAAACGGTTCTGACCCAGTGGGTAGCATGTGCTTGCTCGATCCTGAAACAAGAACTTTCAAGCAGATCAACTTCGGTCAGGACAATGACTGGGATCCTGTTGTATTGTCGAACGGTCGTATCATGTACCTCCGTTGGGAATACACTGACAACGTTCACTATTTCACCAGGGTTTTGATGCACATGAACCCTGACGGAACTGGTAAGAAAGAATACTATGGTAGTGCTTCTTACTGGCCGAACACTATCTTCGACGCTAAGCCGATTCCGGGTCACAAAACCAAATTGGTAGGTATCGTTTCTGGTCACCACGGTACAGCCCGTTCGGGTGAGTTGGTGATTTTTGATCCAGCTAAAGGTCGTCAGGAAGCTGACGGAGTGGTTCAGAGAATCCCGGGCCGTGGACAAAAAGTAGAGCCTATTATCAAAGACAAGTTGGTTGACGGCGTATGGCCTCAGTTCACCAACCCCTACCCTCTTGACGACAACTATTACTTGGTAACGGCCAAGATGAAGCCGGGTGGTCTTTGGGGACTTTACCTTGTCGATACTTTCGATAACCTGACTCTTGTAAAAGAATACGAAGGCGAAGGAATCCGTGACGTATTCCCACTTAAGAAGCGTCCGACTCCTCCTGTTATTCCGGACAAGATCAAGCCAAACGCAAAAGACGCAACTGTTTATATCGCTGATGTTTATGAAGGTCAAGGCCTTAAGGGCGTGAAGCGTGGTTCGGTTAAAGAACTTCGTGTTTTCGCTTACAAATTTGCGTACAACACTTCTAAGAGTAACAACGATGCCATGGGTATCGAGGCTGCTTGGGACGTGAAGCGTGTTTTGGGTACCGTTCCTGTATATGAGGATGGTTCGGCAATGTTTAAAATTCCTGCCAACGTAGCGATTTCTCTCCAACCTTTGGATGAGCATGGCCAAGCGATGCAGATCATGCGTAGCTGGTTGACCGCTATGCCGGGCGAAACGATTTCTTGTATCGGTTGCCACGAAGACCAGAATACTGTTCCGGTTCCGAAAAGGACAATCGCTTCAAACCGTTCGCCGGTGGATATCAAGCCTTTCTATGGCGAAGTAAGGCCATTCTCTTTCGTTAACGAAGTGCAGCCGGTACTTGACGCCAAGTGTGTGGGATGTCACAACGGTAACGACCCTGAGTTGCCAAACTTCGCTGACAAAACTACTCTGCCTTACCGTAACGTAAGCCGCAGTTACTTCGATCTTCAGAAATTCGTACGTCGTCCTGGTCCGGAGTCTGACCTTCACGTACTTACTCCGATGGACTTCCACGCCAGTACATCTGAAGTGATTATGAAGCTGAACAAAGGACACCATAACGTGAAGCTTACTAAAGAAGAGCGTGATCGCTTGGTGACTTGGATTGACCTTAACGTTCCTTATCACGCTGATTTCCATGATGTTCCTGACTACCGCGGTAGTAACCAAAAGGATCGTCGAGTTCAGTTGATGAAGGAAATCAACAATATGGAGTACACAGCTGAGGACGAATTGGCGCGCGCCAACGCTCTTCGCGAAGCTCGCGGACCGATCCAACCGATCATGCCGGAAACAGCTCCCGCTCCGAAATACAAGAAGGTAAAAGCCCGCAACTGGCCATTCGACGCTACAAAAGCTAAAGAATTGCAAGCCAAAGTTGGAACCGAGACTAAGAAGATTGACTTGGGTAACGGACAGACTATCGAATTGGTGAAAATTCCTGCCGGTGAGTTTGTTATGGGATCTGATGACGTTGAGGCTCAGGCTTTGCCAAAGACTCGTGTGAAGGTTAAGAAATCTTACTGGATGGCTAAGTACGAAATCAGTAATGGCCAATTCCGTTCGGTATTCCCAGAGCACAACAGCCGTGTGATGGACCAGCAGTGGAAAGACCACACCCGTCCTGGTTACGAAGCCAACCGCGATGAGCAACCCGCTATCAGGATGTCATGGCAAGAGGCCCAGGCTTTCTGCGAAGAGTTGAGCAAGAAGACTGGCCTCAAGGTTAAGCTTCCTACTGAGGCTCAGTGGGAATGGGCTTGCCGCGCAGGTAGCGATAAGGATATGGCATTCGGTGACCAGACAGCTGACTTTACCGCTTACGCTAACTTCGCTGACGAAAGTTTGCAGAAGATGGCCGTTATCGGTGTGGATCCAAAGCCGATGAACCCGAACCACACTTACTTCAAGTACTACGACTACATCCCGAGAGCTTCCGGCACTAATGACAACAGCATGTTGCAGTCCGTTTCCGGAAAGTATAAGCCAAACGCGTGGGGCTTGTACGATATGCACGGTAACGTAGCTGAGTGGACTCGTTCGGATTATGTTCCTTACCCTTACAACGCTAAGGACGGACGTAACGCCGGAAACCTTGATTCGGAAAAAACCGTTCGCGGTGGTTCTTGGAAAGAGCGTCCGCGTCATGGTGCCGCCGGTTACCGTAACGGATACAAGTCATGGCAGAAGGTTTACAACGTAGGTTTCCGTGTTGTAATCGAAGAATAATCTTCCGAAAGGAATCATGATAATAGTGAAAAGGCTTCCCAATCGGGAAGCCTTTTCTGTTATATAGCAGAATATTTTTCAATCCATATTTGTCCTAAATCCCTTTGTAACGATTTGTTTTTGTGTTGCTTATAAGTTCAGTTGTATTGCGAAATTCTAGCTGGATTATTATTTGTAAATAAACTGGATTTTGAAAATGAATCTAAAGAGGTATATTTGTTCGGTAATCTACGAACAACTATGGCGCTATTGGAAAACAACGAAGCTAGACGAAAAAGAATGGCCCGGTATGCGAAAGCGATGGGGCATCCTATCAGGCTGTATGTGCTTGAGCTTTTGTCAAAACAGTCTTGTTGTTATAGTGGAGATCTGAGTGAGGAATTGCCGATAGCCAAATCTACCTTGTCCCAGCACCTTAAGGAACTGAAGGACGCAGGTCTTATTCAAGGACAAATCGAGACCCCCAGAGTCAAGTATTGTATAAATAGGGAGAATTGGAAAGAGGCGAGTACGCTTTTCAAAACCCTTTTTGATTCGTAAAAAAATTTATCTTTAAAGTTCGTTGTTTTACGAACAACGAACATAAATGCGTTTACTATGGAAATTATGGTTTTGGGCCCAGGATGCCCCAAATGCAAAAAACTAGAAGAGGCTACGAATCAGGCTGTTGCCCAGTCTGAAACACAGGTCAACGTTACGAAGGTGGAAGATATCATGAAAATTATGGAATACGGTATCATGAGCACCCCTGCTTTGGTGATAGATGGTGAAGTCGTGATGAAAGGTAGGGTCCCTTCCGTAAATGAACTGGCCGAATTGATTACATCAAAAAAATGAATTCCATGAGAAAATTAGTAGCCATTATCGTTTTTGCGCTTATGATTAGTGCTGGCCAGACTTGGGCCCAATGTTGTGCCACTACCGCTTCGGCAAAAGAAAAGACGGCGTGTGTTACCGCCAAGAATGCCGAAAGCCCCGTAAAGGTATATTATTTTCATGCATCACGTCGATGCGATACCTGCGTGGCCGTAGAGAAGGTAACCAAAGAGGCTGTTCAGGAATATTTTGGGGATATAAAATCGTTTCAATCCGTAAATAGGGAAAAAGAAGCTGATTTGGTAAAGAAGTTCAAAGTTAGCGGACAAACTCTACTAGTTGTTAGTGGAGACAAGCAAGTTAACCTCACAAGCTTGGCGTTTCTGAATGCCCGAATGCACCCCGATAAGCTTAAGAAGAAAATAAAATCAACGATCAGCTCAATGGAATAAGCGATGGAAGTGTTGTTGGAATTTTTGGAAACGTCTAAGGCGCCGGCGCTTTCAGCGTTTGTCTTGGGCCTAATGACAGCCATAAGCCCTTGCCCGTTAGCCACGAATATTACGGCGATAGGTTTTATTGGAAAAGATATTTCGGATAGAAATACCGTTTTTGTCAAAGGCTTGGTCTACACCCTTGGCAGAGCGCTTACCTATACCGGAATTGGGTTGGTTTTCTATTTCGGCGCAAGCCAATTCGAAATATCTGGATTTTTACAAGATTGGGGAGAAAAGCTCCTCGGCCCTCTTCTTATTCTGGTGGCCTTGATGATGCTCGATGTTTTTAAAATTAATTTCCCTGGATTATCGGATTTGACCGAAAAGCTAGGGCAAAAATCGGCGAACAGTCTTTTGGGCGTATTGGCTTTGGGAGTAGTTTTCGCATTGGCGTTTTGTCCCTATAGTGGCGTATTATATTTCGGAATGCTTATCCCGATGACTATTAGCGGGCCGGAAGGACTTTACCTGCCTATTATTTTCGCTTTGGCTACCGGTATTCCCGTTATCATATTCGCTTGGTTTATTGCCTTCAGCGTTTCGTCAATAGGTAAAATGTACAATAAGATAGCAATTGTTGAACTGTGGTTTAGACGAATTGTCGCTTTGGTTTTCCTTTTGGCGGGATTGTATTACGTGGCTTTGTTCTTTATTTAAATAATACAGAAATGCTGGATAAATCGATAGCCATAAACCGTAAGGCAAATGGTTGGCTCCTACCCATTCTTCTATTGCTGATTTGGATAGTTATCTATCGTAATCTCACTGCGATTTCCGATTTTATCGTATTGGATTTAATGGGAATGCAAGCAGGCGAACATCTTACCGAAACACTACGGTTTTTTATATTCGAAGTTCCTAAGGTAATGCTCCTGCTGGCCTTAATCATTTTCGTGGTAGGAGTTCTCAGGACTTATGTGACTCCAGAAAAAACAAGGAGTTTACTTGAAGGCAAATCATTGTTTACGGGCAATATTCTAGCCTCTGTTTTGGGAATAATTACGCCTTTTTGTTCATGTTCGGCGATCCCTCTTTTTCTCGGGTTTATAGAAGCTGGAGTGCCTTTGGGCGTAACTTTTTCTTTCCTGATCGCCGCTCCAATGATCAACGAAGTGGCTCTGATACTGCTTGCGGGAATGTTTGGTTGGAAAATCGCAATGATTTATGTATTGACAGGCTTGGCTATAGCGATATTCTCGGGATGGATAATCGCAAAACTAAGGCTGGAACGTTATGTAGCGAACTGGGTATATAAAGTCAAATCCGGTGGCCCAAAAGAAACGACAGTAGCCATGACACAGGTGCAACGTGTAGCTGAGGGTTTTTCCGAAGTAAAGAGCACGGTCGGTAAGATTTGGCTTTATATCGTTATCGGAATAGCGGTGGGTGCCGGTGCGCACGGTTACGTGCCCGAGGACTTTCTCGGTGAGTTGTTGGGAAAAGACAATCTTCTCGCTGTCCCTATGGCCATTGTGTTTGGCGTGCCGATGTATTCCAACGCCGCTGGGGTAATTCCAATCGTTAGTGTATTAATTGAGAAAGGAGTTTCTCTAGGTACGGCATTGGCATTTATGATGTCGGTTATAGCACTTTCCCTTCCGGAAATTATAATTCTTAAAAAAGTATTGAAATGGCAATTGATAGCCGTTTTTGTGGGAATCGTTACTCTGGGGATTATTTCGGTGGGTTTTCTCTTTAACCATATTATTCAAATCTGATAAGCGAAACGGTCCAATGTTGTCCCGTAAGAAGACGCTTCGTTCTTTTTACGGGACATTTTTTTGATAATATCAGACTTGAGGGTATTACAAGGTATTAAACTGAAGTAAGAGTATAATTTATTAGATCAATTTGATGTAAAAGAAGATATATTCCCCCTTTCCCTTTCTGTCGATACTTTAAATTTACCTACGTAGTTCTTTTTTCTTTTCCGGATACTTTTTGTTTCTCGGGAAAGGCAACCTCGATATTTTTATCATGAAGCACAGACTGTTATTACTGTTGGTATTCCTTTATTCAGGAATGCTTTTTGGCCAAAACCTGGAATCTGAAAAATATAAAGATCCGGACCTTTCGGTAGAGGAAAGGGTAAACGATTTATTATCAAAAATGACCATGCGGGAAAAGGTGATGCAATTGACGCAAAGTACCGCAGGCAAAAACAATAATGTAAACAACATTGGAGAAAGGGTAAAGAAGATGGACCCTATGATCGGCTCCTTGATTTATTTCGATATGGATCCGAAAGTGCGTAACGCCATTCAGCGAAAGGCAGTTGAAGAGTCTCGGTTGGGCATTCCGATTATTTTCGGTCAAGACGTTATTCACGGTTACCGAAGTATCTACCCTATTCCGTTGGCGCAGGCTTCCAGTTTTAATCCCGGGCTTTCGGAAAAAGCGTCGGCGATGGCCGCGCGTGAGGCGTATTTGTCGGGTGTAAACTGGACATTTTCCCCGATGATCGATGTATCTCGTGATCCGCGATGGGGCCGTGTGGCTGAGTGTTACGGCGAAGACCCTTACGTAATCGGAATTTTTGCCGAAGGTGCTGTAAAAGGATACCAAGGCGATGACCTAAGTGCGCCGAATACAATAGCGGCGTGTTTGAAACACTTTATCGGATACGGAGTGTCTGAAGGCGGACGTGATTATCACTATACTGATATTTCGAAACAAGCTCTTTGGGAAACATATCTTCCGCCATACGAGGCTGGCGTAAAGGCAGGCGTAGCCACGCTGATGAGTTCTTTCAATGATATCAGTGGTGTCCCGGCGACTGCTAATAGTTATATTTTACGGGATATTCTTAAAGAAAAATGGGGACACGACGGTTTTGTAGTATCTGACTGGAAAGCTGTAGCCCAATTAAAAAATCAAGGAGTGGCCAAAGACGATAAAGAGGCCGGGCTTAAGGCTTTTATGGCCGGCGTGGAGATGTGTATGGTTGACGGCATTTATGACGAGCATCTTGAAGATCTTGTAAATGAGGGGAAAGTGCCTGCCGATATCTTGGATGATGCCGTAAAAAGGGTGCTTCGCATAAAGTTTCGGTTGGGTTTATTCGATAATCCTTATTGCCCGGAACTTCCCGAGAAAAAGCGTTATTTGACCAAAGAGGATAAGGCTTTGTGCGAGGAAATGGCGGCCGAGTCTATGGTCTTGCTCAAAAATAAAGACAATACCCTTCCTTTGAAAAAAGGAGTAACTGTGGCCCTAATCGGACCTATGGCAAATGAGCAGGAACACTTGCTAGGTTCATGGCATGATCTGGGGAAAGCGAAAGACGTAACCTCAATTTATACCGCTTTTAAGAAAAAGCATCGTGGTAAAGTAAAATACGCTAAAGGATGCGATTTTAAAGGAAATGACCGTAGTGGTTTTGCCGATGCCATAGCTACTGCAAAGGCCTCCGATGCGGTGGTGGTGTGCGTAGGCGAAATGAATGATATGAACGGCGAAAATGCGTCGCGTTCGACAATCAAGCTTTCGGGGATCCAAGAAGATTTAGTGTTAGAGATGATAAAAACCGGAAAACCTGTAGTCGTTGTTTTGGCTACGGGTCGTCCTATTGAGTTGCAGAGAATAGAGCCTAAAGCAAACGCTATAATGCAGATGTGGCAACCGGGTATCCGTGGTGCGGAGGCTTTGGTGGACCTGCTTTCGGGTAAAAAGAATCCTTCCGGAAAACTGGCGATGACTTTTCCTCGTACTACGGGACAAATCCCCGTTTATTATAATATGCGTCAGGCGGCGCGTTTAAGTTGGGGAGGCCAATACCAGGACATCAGCACCAAACCGATGTATTGGTTCGGTCACGGCTTGAGTTATACGAATTTTGAATACGGAACCCCAGTGGCGGATAAGTTAAAATTCAAGCGAAATGATGTAATCACAGTTACTGTAGATGTAAAAAATGCGGGTAATATGGCAGGTAAAGAAACAGTAATCTGGTATGTGACTGATCCGGCATGTTCTATTTCCCGTCCAATGAAAGAGGTTAAGTTTTTTGAAAAGAAAATGTTGCCTTCAGGAGGTACTGAACGTTATTCGTTTGTTATTAACCCTTGGCGTGATTTGAGTTATGTCAATGACACTGGAAAACGTTTTCTTGAGGCAGGAGAATATATAATCACTGTCGGAGGAAAAGAAGTTAAATTGGAATTGTTGGATTAACAGAAAAGGCCCGTACAGAAGTATTAATGCTTCGTACGGGCTTTGTCAACGTTGCAAGTACTCGTTTAATAATCGTTCTCTGAAAGTCCTACCTATTGGAACGGGATTTCCTTCTTGGAAAAAGATTTGATTGCCAGATACTTTCCGGATCTTTTCCACATTTACGATATAAGATTTATGGACTTGCGTAAAAGTTTTCTTGGGCATTTTGTCCAACCAATACCGCAAAGAGTGTGAACTTAGTACTTTGTCGTTTTCGGTGAATATTTCCGTATAATCTAATTCCGAACGGATATACAAAATTGATTTGACGCTTATTCCCAAGTGTTCGTGTCCCGATTTTACAAATAGTACATCCATGTTTGAAGGTTCTTCCTTTTGGACATTTCCATTATCATCCTCAGTCTCTATTTTCACTTTTGAAACAGCTTGCAGAAAACGTTCGAATGAAAACGGTTTAAGAAGATAGTCCGTTACGTTCAATTCGTATCCTTTTAACGCGTATTCGGAATATGCGGTGGTCAAAATAACTTTTGGGCGTTTGGGTAGGATAGTCAAAAAATCCAGTCCGGAAATTTTAGGTAAATGGATATCCAGAAAAATCAAATCCACCGAATTGTTTTTAAGATATTCCAAAGCCGAAACCGAATCCGAAAAACAGGCGCTGAGTTCCAGATGTCCCACATCCTGAATATACTTTTTCAGAATGCGTTGGGCTGGAGCTTGGTCCTCTATGATGATACAAGTAATCATGAATCGCTTAGTTTTAAAATCAGTTCCAATTCCACCCGAAAGTATTCCTTTTCTTTTG
The DNA here is from genome assembly GCF_036492835.1 of Fulvitalea axinellae. Taxonomy (GTDB): domain Bacteria; phylum Bacteroidota; class Bacteroidia; order Cytophagales; family Cyclobacteriaceae; genus Fulvitalea; species Fulvitalea axinellae. Next base: position 353,557 of record NZ_AP025315.1, read on the forward strand.
ACAAACGGAGCGTATGGCGGTTCGGATATATCAAGGCTAACCGTTTGCGTACGTTTTCCAAACCTATACCTTGGTTGAGATGAGCGTGGTTTGGGTTTTCCCGAAAACTATTTTCGCAGGAAAAGTTAAGTGTTCCTTCCTCGTTTAATTCCGTATTTATATTGATTTCGATATCACCGCTCTGGCTTGCCATACTATGTTTAAAAGCGTTTTCCACAAATACGGTGAGAATCAAAGGGGCTATACGATATTCGCTGGTGATGTTTTTTGCTTTAAAACGAACTTCTCCCCTATTTTCAATTTGCAATTCGTTTAAAGCTGTGAAATTCCGGAGATGCTCTATTTCGCTTTCCAGATTAACAAGGTCCTCTCTGCAATCATACAGCATATAGCGCAATACGGAGGACAGTTTCAGAATAATAGAAGGTGTTTTTGGAGAATGTTCCAGGGAATAAGAATAGATATTATTCAGGTTGTTAAACAGGAAATGAGGATTAATCTGATTTTTCAAAAACTGTAATTCGCTTTCCTTTATAGCGATTTTCAGTTCGTCTAGCTCATGTTGTTTTCTTGTGGCGTCCCAAGCGAATTTGAAGCAGACCATCAATATAATCGGCGGGGCAATTTCCGCTAAAGTATGGATTACACCTGGAAAGGATTGGCCACGGGTAACAGGGTAAACCAATCTTTCGACCAACAACTCTTCCGTTATCATTACGAAAGCAAAGGTTAAAATCATGCCCAATACGAATGGCCAGTATTTTTTCCGATAATAAAACCGGGGCATCAAATAGTAATTGATAAAAAGGGCACTTACAATATAATTGATGAAGAACCATATCTGATTCCAATCTATATTGCTGTTTTTTCTGTCATACGAATACAAAATGAATATGACGAAATAAAGCGTGCTCAAGCCGAAGAATTCATAAACCCGCCTTTTGTTTGTTGGTGATAGCCCCTTCATATAGCAAACATAGTAAAGAATTATTCCAAGCAGAATTATTTCCCGTGTACGTCCGCTTTCACCCCTTCAATGGCGGTTTTAAGGCTACAAAACGTATATCGTCGTTCGCGGGGCTTTTTGTGTCGTTCGGCGATTCTTTTTTTATCTTTCCACTTCGTGTTTAACCTTTGCGCTATGATCAAAAACCAAAACCATAATGAATAGACGATTAATCTTTTTCGTTTTGCTATTTACGGTTAGCTGGATGAGTCCCGCTTTTTCACAAAAACCGATAATAGTCGGAACGGTGCTGACGGAGAAAGAGAAACAGCCGATTGCGTATGCCTCGGTGGTGGCATTGGACAAAGAGACGGGCAAGATCGTTTCGGGGATAACAACAGATGATACTGGGAAATTCAGTTTGCCGATACCGAAAGAAAGTTTTTGGATCGAGGTTCGGTTTATGGGCTTTCTAACATGGAAATACAAGGATACCGTTTTGGGCAAAAACATCGATTTAGGAAAAATTTATCTTAAAGAAGACGCTCAAGTACTGGACGGGGTTGTTGTAAAAGGCGCTAAATCCGAAACGGTTTTTAAATTGGATCGCCGTGTGTTTAATGTAGGTGCGGATTTAAGTAATTCCGGAGCAAGCGCTTTGGAAGTGTTGGATAAAGTCCCTTCCGTTGATGTTAATATTAAAGGGGAAATAAGTTTGCGCGGGAGTACAGGCGTTAATATGCTGATAAACGGAAAACCTTCGGTTTTGGCAAAAGGTGACGGAAATGCATTGGGAACTATCACGGCAGATATGATCGAACGTGTGGAAGTTATCACCAACCCTTCTGCAAAATATGAAGCTGAAGGTACTTCGGGTATTATCAATATTATCCTAAAGAAGGAAGAAAAGAAAGGCTTGAATGGTTCGGTAACGGTAAATACGGGAGCTCCTCAAAACCATAGTTTGGGGGTTAGTTTGAATAAACGTACGGAGAAATTCAATTTGTTTAGCCAAATGGGAATCGGTAAGCGGACGATGCCCGAAGATTTCGAATCAATAAATCGTGATTTGAAAACAGGTAACGAGGTTTCAAATTATGGTGACCGTGAGAAAAATGAAGCTTTTTACAATCTCATCTTGGGGACGGATTATCACATAAACCGATATAACGTGTTGACACTTTCCGGTCATTTCGCATATGAAGACGAGGATGAGTATTCCAATCTTTATTACCGTCAACGGAATAAAGAAGGAGGGCTTTTGCGTGAATGGTATCGCCGTGAAGATACTGAGGCCGTTAATCCGAAATATCAGTATGAGTTACAGTATAAGAAAAGCTTCAAACGTGATGAAGAACAGAGCTTGATATTTAGTGCGTTAGGTGATTTTTTTGGAAAAGACCAAAGTTCTGTTTTTAAGGAAGACGGAAGTGAGAAGCAAAAAACCGAAACTGACTTTGCGGAAGCTGAATACGTTTTCAATCTCGATTATACCCATCCGTTTTCTAAAAAGATAAAGACTGAATTTGGCGCTCAGTATAAAATAAATGACGTTACGAATGATTACAGTGTTGAGAATAAAAATGCTGATAATTGGGACAATGACGCAACATTGACCAATGTATTCGATTATTTGCAAAACGTTTTCGGATTATACATGACCGGAGCTTATGAGGGGGATAAGTGGGGCTTGAAAGCGGGCTTGCGAATGGAAAATACGGATCTGGATACTAAACTTCAGAATACAGGGGAGAAAAACGGACAACGGTATACGGACTTTTTCCCAAGCGTCCATACCTCATATAAGTTTAATGACGATTATTCGGTACAGGCCGGATATTCTCGCAGAATTAAAAGACCTAATCTTTGGAGTCTGAATCCATTCACACGCTTGCGGGATAATTATAATATAAGTACCGGAAATCCGGAATTGCAACCCGAATATACTGACTCTTATGAGGTTTCAAACTTGTTTAAGCATGGGGATTTGTCTTTAAGTTTCAGTACTTATTTCCGGTTGACAGAAGATGTGATGGAACGAGTATATACATTCGATAATAATGTCAGTGTATCTCGTCCTGAGAATATCGGTACCAGCGAAACGTTCGGTATGGAGCTTAATTTCGAATACTTGCCTCTTAAGTGGTTGTCCTTGTCTGGCGACGTAAACTATAATTACTTTAACCGTAACGGAAATTGGACTACAGAACGAAGCGGTAATTCGGTGACGCAAGACTTTGATTTTAACTCCGATTTTTGGTCGGCCCGACTGAAATCCAAACTGCGTTTACCTGCCGATATCGATGTGGAGATATCGGGTCGTTACCGGTCAAGTCAGCGAAATGTGCAATCGGTTGTTTCATCCAATTTAACTGCTGACCTGGGCTTACGAAAAAAACTATTTAAAGGAAAGACTGTCGTAAACCTCAGTGTTAGAGATGTTTTTGCTTCGCGTCGATATGAAAGTGTTACTGACAATGATGATTTTTACCTTTATGAATACGGAAAACGTGGACGCTTTATTATTCTGGGACTGAGTTATGGTTTTGGAAAAGGCGAAGCAATGCACTTTTCAGGACAAAAACGCTTTTGATAGAATATTGATAATACTTGGAGAATGATTAAGAGCGCATAAATATTATGCGCTCTTTTTAGACATATTCTTATAGTAGGACCACAAGGTTTTCAGATATTTATAATCCGGAAAACGAAATGTACGCATTTTAAAAACGAAACGTGCCTGAAAAATTCACGCACGCACAAAGATACAAGTCTTTAGGAAGCATTTAAACGCCTCCTAAAGACTCTTCAATATGGTTTATAGTCTCCCTTGCCTCGATTCTTTTCTGGGCTATCTCAGGGTAATTTCCCTGTATCGTCAACCCCAATTCAAGGCATTTTGTAACCACCCAATCCGTTTCCTTCAGGTATTCCTGGCACTCGATAATTCTTTCCTTTTTCTTGCCCTCCAGTTCCACCTCTCTGGCCTTGTCCATCTCCTCCGAGGCTCTTTGGAAAAGTTTGCCGTCGGCGTCCATATCCATAACACAAACACCGTATAGGGTGACAGGTATTGAGTTTTCGGAAACAACCCCCTCAACAGGTTTAACCGACTCCTCGGATACGGTAAGTCCCCTTCTTTGTAACTCCTCGACGGACTTCGCCACACATTCGAATTCCAGGTACGGCGGAAAATCCAGCTTAACGCCTTTGTAATACTTCATATCAATTCAGGTCATACATTATGAATGTGAAATTGTGGTCTACCATATCGGCGTTACTGTTGAGTTTGTAGGTCCTAACCACAAAGTCGTTAGGGTTTTTCTCTTCCAAAGCGACTCCGCCTGAGGCCGTATCCCTGATTCCGCCGATAACGCCATAATACTGCTCCCCGAAATTATGGGTGATCCGGTATTTGGAGTCGGCTATTTTAGCGCTTGTGAATGGAAACCCACCGACTCGGTCTTTACCCCAATAATCCTTCCTTGTACCCGCCGAGGAAACATTCCCGGCACAAATAACCTTAAGGAAATCTTCCCGGTCAGTGGCCCAATTCGGGATTTTGTCCGCTTGGGTTTTCGCTTCTCCAGCCTTGTTAAGAGCGTTGACAGCTTGGTCATACGCCACCTTTACAGCCTTGGAAGTGGCCAACACATTACCGTTGTCAGAGCTGACCAAATCACTCCTGTCCAGATTAAATCCCGTTTTCTTAGTGAACTTGGGCTCCTTACCATTAGCCAGATCATAAGCGCTATCCGCCCGGTCTTTGGCCTTCTTAACGGCTGAACTGGTGGCCAACGTATCCGACGAGCCGGAAGTGTCGCTGTCGCTCTTATCCTTATTAAACCCCGTTTTCTTGGTAATCTTCGGCTCCTTGCCTTCGGCCAGAGAATAAGCGCTGTCCGCCCGGTCCTTGGCCTTCTTAACGGCTGAACTGGTGGCCAGCGTATCCGACGAGCTGGAAGTGTCGCTGTCGCTTTTGTCCTTGTTAAACCCGCTTTTCTTGGTGATCTTCGGCTCCTTGCCTTCGGCCAGAGAATAGGCGCTGTCCGCCCGGTCCTTGGCCTTCTTAACGGCTGAACTGGTCGCCAACGTGTCCGACGAGCCGGAAGTGTCGCTATCGCTCTTATTGAGGTTAAATGCGCTGTTTTTATCGAATGCAGGCTCCTTACCTCCAATCTGCTCAAAAGCCGTCGCCATCTTCGCTGTAAGAGCTTCGAGCGTATCGGGCCTTACAAACTGAAAAGGCTGTCCGGCTTCGGAGAACCTGAGATAGCGGGACATATAAACGTCTTTCAGGCTTTTGTCCTTGTACCGGCTCGGACCTATGGCCGGGTCCACCTCCTCGACGAGCTCCACCTTTCCTCCGGCGTTCTTGGTCGATGCCCGAAAGTGGATTGTTTCGCCCTGCCAAGCGACCCAGCCCTCGTTTACCTGTTCGCCCACCGACGCGGTGGCCAAGTTTTCCATCCCCGTAAGGATAAGGGCTTTTGTAGGGCCCGTGAGGCCCACGGTTCCACACAGCGCCCGAAAAGCCGAGACATAGGCCTGTTGCATGTAGAGCAGTGTCGTACTCTCAAGGGGAAAGCCCTTCAACTTGCCCTCCAGTTCCAGTCTTTTCATACCGTTACTATTTTGTATTTCTTTCCCGCCAATTTGAATTTGTTGACCAGCGATTTCATCACCGCCACGTCGTAGTTTACCGTACTGGGCACCTGTATTATGAAATCGGCGTAATCCGCCGCGTATTCCTCCTTCAGGTGCGTGTATGTCGGGCCGTCCGTATAGATCGGGTTGTTCTCTACGTTCAAATAAGAGAACACCCGAAGGGGAGAGCTTCCGTCCGCGATCCTGATCAGCGGATCGGTAGGCCCGGCGCCGAGGTTGAAGCGGTCGTTAAGCAGTTTCTCCATATACACGACCGTACTGTTGTGCCGGAGATCGTAGAGCGTCTTGTCCCGGAAGCTCCACAGGTCCGGGATTTTGCTCTCCCTGTTCTCCGTGACGCAGTAGGCCGTATACAGCTCGACTACCGGAGCCGTAAGGCTAAGCAACCACGCCAGACGCTTTGGCTTGCGGAAGGCCACGGGAACCATCCACGTGACCAGCTTTTTGTAATCGATATTAAATATCCGGCTCATAGGCTATTACCGCTCCCGAATTTTCGGACCTGTCGGCTAACGCCTTAATCGCCAGCTCCCTGCCCGCATTGTCCAACACTGTATAAGGTTCCGCTTTCCACTCCCCGGCTATGGCCAGATAACCGGCGAAGGGACTGTAAAGGCTCTTGAATTCGAACCAGTCCAAACCGCCGTATCGGGCCTCCATCCGTACCGCCGTTACATCGCTTACGCCTTCGGCTTTCTGGATACGGTCGAGCAGGTCGGTATTGACGAAATCGCCGTTAAAGTCCAAGTTGGCCAGGTAAGTGGTAACCGCCTCGTTTACGGGAAAGGCCCTCGGATCGGTTACCAAAGAGCCGTCCGGCGACATCACCAACGGGTTGTATCTTATCCAGATTCTCATACGCAGATCGTCCGGCGGATTGTTTACTATATCCAGCCTGTTGCCCGCGTCTTTTACCTTGTTCATGTATGCGCTGAAGCGGGTGTATTGCTCCTGGCTAAGAGGCTGTACCGTTCCGTTTTCCTCGGTCGCCACCTTGATCACCAGCACCTCTTCGCCTTCGACCACGGCGCAACGTCTGATCACGGCCAAGTCTTCCGTCTCTTCCTCCGTGGGCTTGCGGTATTCTTCGCCTTCCGAAACCGCCTGGGCGTAGCGCTCGCCGTCCCAGACAAGATCCAGCCCGTCCAGAAAACCCAGGCATTGTTCCCTGTACCAGCGGATGTTATGCGGACGGAACCGCTCGGCGATCTCCGCCACCTCGGCCCGGTGAGCGTCCATGAGCTTCTCCAGCGCCCAGATAGCCACGGCCACCACGTAAGCCCACAGGCGCCACTCGGCCACTTTCTTGGGGCTGTCCAGAGTGGCCAGTCCGGGCTCCGCTTCCTTGGCGGTTAGGATGGATTGTTGTATCTGTGTTATACTTCTTGCCATATTACATAGGTATAATCGCCCCTATTCTAACTTCCGGCTTCGGTCGGTGTTGCCGGACGCTGAGCGCTAAAAAGTACGGTTTGTTCCGTACGCGGTCCAAGTCCGGAACGGTCACGCCCCGGACCGACACGGCCCCGGTCCGGGTTTCGCGGAGCCGTTCGGACGGGGCCGACTTCCCCCGGACGCTTACCGATTGTGTTTTGGCCGAACTCACGCCGTCACCTCCTTGCGGAGCGTGAACCCGATCTTGATCTGCGTTACGTTCGGGATCAGCTGGGCGGTGTCCGGGTCATATCCCGTGTCCATGTTTCCCTTCCCGTTCGAGTCTACGAAGCCTACGCCGGGCTCCATCTTCTTCCAGCCGGTCCACGCTCCGTTGGAAAAGAAATCGGCTTCGAACACGAAAGCGCTCCGCTGTTCCGTGGCGGGGTCCGCGGTTTCGTACGGGGTGTCGTCCATCCGGGCGTTGGCCCAGCCTTCGGCGCTCCACGCCGTTTCGGAAGCGAAATCGATTCCGTCCACCGTAAGCGCATGCCCGAGCGGAATGGCCGTCGAGTGGAAAACGCCCTCTTGGCTGTTATCTAGCGTGATGAAAAATCCCGATTCCAAAACCAAATTCTGGCTGGTCGATTTGTAGTCGTTCCACAAGCTTTCCGCCGTTAGCCTTACGGCTACGTCGTACGCCCCCAGATATCCGCCCGTATCGCCTCCGTATCTCACCTTTTCCGAAACTTCGGGCCGTAACGAAAAGTCCGCGAACATGAAATTTGATTCCGTAACGTCTATCGGGTTGTTGAAAATATCGAAAGCGGTTGTCGCTCCAATATCATTCTCATCAAACGATTTGAGCCACTCTCCGCCCGCTTTCAGCTCCGCCAGACTTTTCAGCTCACCGTTGCGGTTTAGCTTCGTGTTTACAAAAAGCGAATAGTCATGGGCGTAAACGTCCGAGTACATATAAGACGTCTCTCTCAGATCGACAAAGATACAGTCCCGCACATCCGCCGACCGATCGGCGATGTAGCAATCGACGGCCGTCACGTTCCTCATTATCAGGTGATTTTGGCTGGACGTGCTGACCAAAGTCGATTTGATGATAACGGAATCATAAATGTCTTTCGAGCTTACGTTAAGGCAAAAACAACCGTAGAAATAGTTGCCGTTGTTGCCGTGATTGGATCTGCAATTTATTGCCCAAATATTATGGAATTTGGACGCTAAAATATATCCGCTTGTTTTTACGATCACATAGCCGTCACCGACAATCGTACGGTAACTATAGTCGGAAGAAAGATTTATCCAGGCAGAATCCAGCATGCATACACTGGAGTTTAGAGAAGACTGGTAAAACTTCTCAAAGCTCTTAAGCGGATTCGCCGGCCCGCCGTAAGCCGTGGGATCGGGATTGTCAACCGGATGATAAGCGGGATCTTCGGGCAAGTCCCGCCCGTAACGGGCCGAAACGTAATACCCGGACGTGCCGTAATCCGTTATCTTCTTTGTCCACTTTCTCATACCGCCGTGTATTTTGTTTTCTTGCCCAGATAAGCGTCCCCGTGCTCCGGCGGATAGCCGTACGTGTTTTCCTCTACGATCTTCCGCCCGTCTTCCAAGTCCCATTCCCGGCGCTCCCAGCGTCCGCTTACCGGGCATTTCTCCGTTTTGGTGGCCGGGTGTTCGGCTATGTATTTTTGTATTTCTTCGCTTGTCATTTTCGTTTACATTTCAGGTTTACAAGTGAAATTCCGTCTGGTTCTGTTGTGGTGACCCCGACACGGACAACCTTGCCCTTCGCCACATCGAAAGGAAAAGAGGTTTTCAGCGCGTCGTCCAGGTATACCCGCACATCGGTGACATTATCGGATTCGGAGGTTCCCAATACCTCAAAATCCGTCTCTGCCAAAATATTGGCGTTCAGGTTGGTGGCGATAAACTCGATCGGGTAATGGAATTCCTCTTCCCCCGAAGCCACCTTCCAATTCTCCGCCTGATCCTGCGCCCCCCGAAACCACACGTATTTTTTATACGCTTGATCCTTCACCTTCACCTCAATCCCCAAACAGGCGTACTCCAGCGTAAGCAGATCGTCAAACGTCGCTACGCTGTCCCGGTTTTTGTCAAGAGGCTCGGCCTCTTTCATCTCGATTCCTTCCGTAAATCTCATAGCCTTAAATCATAGCCGAATCCGGTCACGGTCTTCGGCGTCTTGGAAACATAAGCGTAAGCCTTTTCGGTCGTTCCGTCAGGCAGTCGCAAATCGATCTCGGTCTCTGTGAATCCGCTTTGGGCGAGGTTGTTCTCGTCGTATACGGTCATTCCGGACCGTGTGGAAATAAACCAAACGTATTGGTTGTTCGGCGAAAAGCTCTGCCGTGGAACGGTTCGCCCGGTCTGAACAAGTTTCGTAAACCCGGTGCCGTAAGGGTCCGCTTCAGGGTAGGTGCTCTCGGCGCTAACCCCATAAAAAACGGGCACCACCGCCGACACCCCGGCACTCTTCACCAGATCGCCCTTAGGCGTGCCGTCCGAAGCCGTCCGTTTCGCCCGGAGCGTAAAGGTCCAGCTGTCCCGGAGCCCTACCGTACGGTTCCCGCTGTTACCCGGCGTCCCGTCGATGCCCGCCACCGTAACCTCCGTAATATTGTCGTCGCCCGCCGACACGTTCCAGGACACGTTTATATTCGTGTCCGCCGTAAGGCCTTTCTCGATCACCGCCCTGTTCCGGCTTATCGAGGCCGTGGCGTTAATGTACACGCCGGCCAAAAGCCTGCTCACCTGCGTATCGGTAAACTCCGCGGGCAAGGCGCTCCAATTCCCGTTATCCGCCAGATCCCCGGACGCCTTCCCCTCCGTGAGCCTGAAGCTCTTTCCCTCCGACACCACCCTGATCTCCTGATCCCAAGCCCGCAGATACGAGGGGATGGCGTCCCTGGCCGAAAGATCCGCCACGGCGAAACTAAGCCCCGGCTTCAGCCGGATCTCGTCCTTGAGCGCGTAAGGCGTCAGCGCCTCCGACAGGTCACTGATCTTACTGGCCGTAAGCGTGTCTTCGTTGTGAAAAAACACCGAATCGATAAAGTCGGCGAAATCTTCCCGCGACGGCGTGTCCCCCGTTTCGAAGAAGCTCTTTATAGCGTTTCTTGATCTTCTCATGTCTTCTTTTTTGTCACCTTGAATGTCGAGCCAATAACCCAATACCCGATACCCTCCGGTCCCGGTGGCGGTTCCACCGTACCGCCGCCGTCCACGGCTTCCCGTCCGGTGGCCGGGAAAATCCCGTTCCTCCCGAAGAACCCCGCCGTCTCCGGCCTTATCGCCTCCCGGTCCGTCTCCAGCTCCAGCCCGTCGCCCAAAGCGTCCGTTACCGAAAGCCCGTTGTCGCCGGCCAAATCGAACAAAGCCTCCAGGCTCCCCGATTCCCGCACCGCCACGTCGGCCAGCGTCTGCCCGCTAAGCGTCCTGATCTTCCGCATCCACCCGAAGTTTGCCGTCCGAAATACGGGCGCCCTTCACCCGGTAGCCGTCGCGTCCCATACTGTCCGCCACGGCCCGGTACAGGTTTCCGCCCGCCTCGTCGTTAAGCTGGCGGGCCAGATCGGCCCCCAGCTCCGGGTACTGCTTCCAGTCGCCCGGCGCCGTCACCAGATGCGCCAGCTCGTTCCTGTCGCCAGCTTCGCCCCGAAGGAAATCGCCGTCTTCCACGGCCAAATCCATATCCTTGTCCATCAGATAGTCCATTACGTTTTGTTTGTCGTTTCCCCCGAGTTTCCGGTCGTCCCCACGGCGGGCGAGCCCGATCCGCCCGCAACCCCCACGATCACGCCACCGTGCGTATGCCCGTTATAGGCTTCCTCCAAAGGCCGTACATACTCGGCTATCTCCTCTGCCAGTATCCTCACCAGCGAAGCCGTGGCGCCCTTGTCCGTAAGGTCCACGCCCTTTATCCGCACGGCGATGTTCGCCTCCAGCTTGTTCTTGTCCAGCGCCATATCAGTGTTGTACTTTATCGTCCTTCAAATCTTCCACCGTAGTCTTTACGAAAGCCTTTCCGAACCACTTAGACGTTATCGCCTTTAGCGCCCCGCCACCGTCAAAAGGAGCGGGGGTCCACGTTTTAAACGCGTTCTTAACCGTGTTCAGATCCTCCTCCAAGGCGTTGATCCTCTTCACCAGGCTATTGATATTCGTCAGGTAACTGTCATTAGCCTGGTCGTTGAACACCACCTTCTTTCCGTCCATCTTCACCGACACGTCGCCCACCTCCAGCGCCACCCTCTTGGCCGGATCGTCCAGCCTGAAAGCGATATTCCCGCCCTTGTAAATCACCTTCTCCACCTCGTTAAGGGCCACCGCCAGATACCGCTCCTTGCTGTTTCCCTCGCTTACGCAAAACACGAAGCTCTCCTTTTCGGGAATCGCAATCATATGACTTCCAGCTTTGTCTATTATACTTTTCAGCTTCACGTCATATTGCATCCCGTCACGCTCCACCGTAATCACGGCCTCGTTCTCGGCCTTGTCCGTCTCCTTCACCTTGCCCACGAAGGCCGACGAAAGCATATTGCCGAAAAACACCTCCAGCTCCCGCAAAGCGTCCTTCATATCCCCGTAAGTTTAGGCCCGAGCCTCACCGTCTGCGTAAGGCCCGAAGACCCCGAAAAAGCGTATTTCACCGACCGGACGAAATACCGCCCCGCCGTACCGTCGCCGTAGCTGGCGTTCGAATAGTCCACCGACCCGCCCGGCTCGCACCAAGGCAAAAATTTCAGTGTCAAGCTACCCCTGAACCCGTCAAAGCTGTATCTCTCCAGTATCTCGGTCGCCATCCGCTCCAGCAGTTTCTTGTCCGTCACATTGTATTTAACAAAGGTCATCTTCGATCCGCCCTCCATGCCCTTCGTCACCTTTACCTCCTCGCCGTCGGCCATCTTGCCCACCACTTCCACCATCACGGGATTCGTCTCGGCGTACTCGTATTTCAGGCTGTTTTTTATAATGTTCACCCCGTAAATACACTTGGCCGACCCCTTCGGATTCAGCTGGGCACCGCCCACATACAGTTCCCCGTTGTCAAAATAACAGCTAAGGTTCAGCGTCTCCTTTATCCTCGCCAATGCCCCCGCCGAGTTTCCGCTGTAGTTCATCTTGTCGATTTTCACCTTGGCCGTCCGGTCCGATACCTTCAGGTCCGTGCCTTCCACCAACTTGGCGCAGATCTGGGCCAAGCTCTTGCCGTAGTCCCGCTTGTCGAACACCACGGCCTTTTTGCGCAATAGATAGGTTTGGTCCTCCAGGCGTATCCGCACCCGGTCGCTCGGGTCCACGTTCACGGCGAATCCCCTGAACACCTCCCTGATCCCGTGGCCCCTGTACCCGGCCCGGACCGTCACGGCGTCGCCCGGCCTCACTTCCCGGCTTACGGTCACTTCGCCCTCGCCCTTCAGCACCGCCTTCAGCGGAAGCGTAACCAGCCCCGTCACCGACAGCCGGTCCACGTCCCTGGTCACCTCGAAGGACACGCACCCCTTAAAGAGCAAATCGCCGATCTCTATCTCCATTTCAGGTCTTAGCATTGCCTTTCAGTCTTTCGGCGTCCAGCGTAGAGTCGCTGATCGCCTTGATCTCGTACAGTTGCATACCCGGCGCCTTGTTCAGCTCCTTAAGTTTTATGTCCGTGATCACCACGTTCTCAAACAGCCCGTCCGTAGCCACGTTCGAAAAAAACAGCGACTCGTTCCGCAGCCAAAGCCCCTTCAGCAAATCAGCCTCGTCCACGGGGTAGGCCCCCTGCGTTTTCCTGTTTGCCAACACTCCGAACACCCGTATCTTATAGTCGTCGAAGTTGATAAACTCTTTCACCGTGCCGTCATACAGACCGCCCGCTATCACGCTTTTCACTATCCGCTTCTTGCCTTCCAACACCACCATAGGCTGAAGCCCCACCGTCGTCTTGCCCTCTTCCACATGCCCCAGCGCCACGTCGCCAAGCGTTACCGGCGCTATGACCGGCTGGCCGTCCACGGCCTGCCCCGTAAGCAAGCGGTAACGGTTCCTCTGCTGTTCCAGAACAGCCTTCGGCAACTTGTCCAGGTCCACAGGGAAAGGGTAGCCCCTGTAGCCGGCCACCTCTTCGTAAAGTCCGTTAAGGTCAAATTCCGCCATGCGCCGCTTGGTTTGCCGTGTTCAGTGTCCTCGCCCAGGCCTCGTTCATTAGCTCTTCCATATCCTCGGCCTTGTCCGCCAGATCGCCCACCGCTTCCTTCACGTGGAAGTTGATGGCGTCCTGAAACTTGTCCACCTGAATATTTATAATCCGCTGGGAGGCTCCGCCGGAAATAATGTTTTCGCTCATCTTCTTGTCGTCTTTGCCTCCGGTTGTCAACGGTCCGCCCAGTGGGCTGTCTTGTTTTTCGGGCAGACGCTTAAGTGTCCAGGACAAAAGCTCCTCATTTTTCTTTAAGGTCTTATTCAGTCTGCCTGATTCCTTTACATAACGAGACATAAAACCGGAATCGGTCATTTTCCCGTATTGTGCCTCCAGATCTTTTTTGCGCTCTCTATGGTACCTGATGGCATTTCTTTTGTCGTGCGCAGGGAGCTTACTTTTCTTCCACTCCTCAATCTCCTTTTCTTCTTTCTGTATGGCTTCCCAAACCTTCGGAACATGCTTCTTTCGCAACCCGACCTCATCCTGATATTGCAGACGCATATCTACCCGCTGATCCTTGATTTCGGCAATTCTCGCTTTTGCCCGACGTTTAAGACCCGCTATCTGGTCATTAGTCAATCCTTCAAGTTTTGACTTTTTCAGGTCCAGATCGGTCGCCTTTTCCGTTCCCAGTCTGTCTTTCTTCGATTCGTCCGATTTACGTTGGGCTTCATTCAGACTCACCTGGGCTTCGGTGGCCTTTTTAGTTTTCTTGCTTAGTAAAACAATCGCAGCGGTAACAGCCGTTATACCAGCCAGTATCAAACCCGTGGGACTAGCCATCATAGTGGTATTCATAGCTCTTAGCGCCACAGTGGCCCCTCGGGTTGCCGTTATATAGGCGAATTTCGCTGTTCGAGCAGCTGCTAAAAGACCCGTCTCTATCCGTAAGCCTACAGCATAGGCGAGGGTTGCTGACTTCAAAACCAATACTGCTTTGGCTAACCCTAAAACAGTCTTTCGGTGTTTAAAAAGAAAGCCGACTGCTTTTTTCCCCTTTGTCACTAACGAGGTCATATAGAGTCCAACCTCCTTAGTATCCATAGCCCGAACAAACCCGGTAGCGTCCTTAGTGGCCGACCGCAACGAAGGCCCCAGCTGATCGTAAATCTTCAGGCTCGCTTCCTGCGTAGCGCTTTTCAGCATCTGGAAGTCACCGGCCAGATTGTCCAGCTTCGTATCCGCCATACGCTTGGCCGTGCCTTCGGCGTTCTCCAGCTCCCCGGTCCAGTAGCGTATCTTTTCAGACCCCTCGGCCAACAGGATATTCATCTCCTGTATCGCCTCCGACCCGAACACTGTCGAAAGCGCCGCCTGCCTCTGCTTGTCGTTCAGGCCGGCCATGCGCTCGTTCAGCATCCCGATCATGCCCGACATGCCTATAAACCGGCCCTCGCCGTTAAAAAAGCTCAGATTCAGTTCGTCCATTACGCCCCGCATGGCCTTCGTCGGCTTGGTAAGCCGGACAATGGACGTACCCAAAGCCCTGGTCGCCAACGATCCCTTAAGGCCGTTGTTGGCCAACAGGCCTATCGTGGCGTTACTCTCCGCCAGCCCGACCCCCATAGCCTTGGCCGTGGGCCCCCAGTAGTTCATGGCGTCCGAAGCCTCCTCAATATTGGTATTGAACCGGCTTTGGGTAAAGGCCAGCTGGTCCACCACCACGCCCGTTTGCGAGGCTTTCATACGGTACTGGCTTAGGATGTTGGTGGCGATATCCGCCGACCTCGCCAGCTCCATACCGCCCGCCGCCGCCAAATTCAGGGTGGCCGGCAAGGCCTGTATCTGCTGGTCGGCCTTAAAGCCCGCCAAGGCCAGATACCCCATACCGTCGGCGCTTTGCCGGGCGCTGAACACCGTAGTGTCCCCGGCTTCCCGCGCCGCAGCTTTCAGGCCCACCATCTCGGTGCGGGTAGCGTTCGAAAGAGCCTGCACGTTGCTCATGCTCTTCTCGAATCCCGCCCCCGTGCCCACAAGGCCGGTGGCCAAGGCGCCCGTGCTCAGCGTAAGCCCGAGCCCGGCCACCATACTCCGCAGTCCGGCCATAGCGCCGGTGCCGGCTTTCGCCCGCCTTTCCAGCGTGCCAAGACCCCTTATCGAGGCCGGACCCAGACCGCCCACCTTGCGCCTTACGCCCTCCGCCGACCGGCCGAGCGTCACAAAGCGCCCGTTGGCGTCCCGCAGTCTGCCGTTGGCGTCCTTGGTAAAGCGGTTCAGCGACGCGTCCGCCCGCTCGGCGTTATTCACCAGGCTTGGCAGTACGGCGTTGCCGTTGGTGTCAACGTCTATTTTGTAAGAATAACCCTGAGAGCTCACCCGCCGTCCTTTCTTTTTCCTTGTTCCTTATATCCTCCAGTATGGCGTATTTCATCGCCCATTCGCCGTCCGAAAGGCTGTCCGGATCGGCGCTGATATTGTGGTATTGGAGAAGCGTGTTGACATAAAGGAGCGAGTCCTCGCGGACCCGCTCCTTGGCCTTCCCTAACAGCTTCCCCAGCTCACGTTTTTTCTTTCCACCAGTCTAAAAAGGCAGTATTCCGTCACGGCCATATACACCTCTACATCGTCCAGCACCTGCTCCAGCGTCAACTCGCCGCCCAGAAAACAGTCCACAAAAAGCTTTTCCGCTTTCTTGTAGCTGTCCATCCGGCCGTTCTCGTCTTCCGCCAGATTCTCGGCCGCCGCCATTTCCTGACGCGTAGGCATTCGGAAAAACAAGGCCTTGCCGTCCATGTCCAAATACTTAACCTTGCCGTGCTTCTCTTTCCACGCCCTCACGTCCGCCTCGCAAGCTTTCGGCACTTTGAATTCTTGCGCTTCCGCGTCTTTGTTTCCCGTTTTGTCAGCCATCTGAATACCGTTTAAACAGTTTTTAAATACTTGTTAAAAAGGGATAAGGCCCCGTAGCCGAGGCCAAATCCGAACTCTACACGCGATGCTCGATCCGCAAGCACTTGAAAGGTATCGACACCTTCATATGGGTGTTGCCCTGGCCGAACTTCTTGCCCGACTCCGCGAACTTCACGCCCACAAGGCGGTCCACCGTAGTCTTGGCCGCCAAGCCTCCGGCTGTCTGGCCCTTCGGCACATAGCTCACGATAATGTCCACTTCCAGATCGGTCACGTCATCATCGCCCCGTTTCTTGGCTTCGGCCACCATCGCCTCATAGCCCGACTGAAGCATTTCCATGCTTCCCTCGTGCGTCTTGTTTCCCTCGCCGATAAACAGCGGATTCCTTCCCGCGCCGTACACGTGCTCCAGCTCCTTGCTCGTCTTGTACTCGATATCAGTCAGCTCCGCTATCGGCCTGCCGTCCATGATCACCGACAGCTCGTACCAGCTGTATTGCGCCGTTTTGGTATTGAATGTCTCCATTACTCCAGGCTTTTAGCGAATCCCAAATTAACCTCTATGTTCTTGTGGTAAGACCTGGGCAACACCGACAAACGGACCTCCGTTTTACCCGTGCCCAGCGTGTCCTGTCCGGCGTCCACATAACTGCCGAAAGCACTTATCTCGCCGTTCGCAGTCATAGCTTGGTTCACCGCGTCGTCGATTTTGCCCTGCAAGCGCTTCAGCTCGCCCGGCGAAATCCTGCCCCCGCGGTCCACGGCGTAGTCGTCGTTCACAAAGTCCAGGTACACCCCGTAGGCTATCCGCTGTACCTTGTCTATCACCCTGCCTCTGGCGAAGCTGGCGTAATCGTCCGTATTCGAAGTGGCCGCGGGGTCGTCGTTGTAGAAGTACCCGGCCTTGCCCACCCGCACCAGCGGAAACACGTAACCCTTGTCGTGCAACGTGTCCGCCTTGGGCACAAAGGCCTCAGCGGTGGTCGCCCCGTCGGTCAGGTAAGCCTCGTCCACGCCAAGGTCGCCCGAGGCCACGCGCCCGATATTCCGCTGTACGGCGATTTTGGAGTAAAGCCCCAGCAGAAATCCCACCTTGGCCTCTTCGGTCGCCTTGGCTCCGTGCATCGTTATCTGCACCCGGTTGTCGCTCGCCGTCTTCAGGTTTTTCAGCTTGCTCACGTCTCCGTCCCAAGCCCTGCCCGGAAGGATGCACCGGGTAGGCATATGCCTGCCCGCCAAGTCCTCGCAAAGCGCCTGCGCCTTGCCCATCGCCGCATATACGTCCGGGTCCAGCCCTTCCGTTATCGTCGGCGTATAGCTCTCGGCCCTCTCGGGGTTCACGCCCCAGATCCGCACCCGCCCGTTCGACGCCTGCAACAGCTTTTTGGCCAAGTCCTTGGTCACGTCGCAAATGTCCTCCAAACTTGTCTCCCCGCTCACCAGCAACAGCCAAAGCTCCTGGCCGTCACCGGCCTGTCCGTAAAATTCCCGGACCTCCGCCAGCGCCAAGCCCGTCAGGCCCAGGGCCTCGGCCTCCGCCAGGCTATGTACCGCCTTGGCCTCGTTTAGACCGATATGGTCCGTGGCCGTACCCGAAAGCACCAGCCCGGCCACGCCGTCGCCCGAAGGGTCGGAGCCCCCGAGGGCCCCGTTCCCAAGCGTAAATGTTACGTCCGGTTTCATTCGCCTTTCAGTTTAGCCAGTTCCTCTTCGTCCTTCTTCAGGCTCGCCTCGCGCTCCGCGCGGGTGTCCTCGTCCAGATCCTCCAGAAGCTTCTCTTTTCCCCAAGCTATATCCCTTTCCAGCGCCTCGATCCGTTCCGCTTCCAGCCCGTCCGCCGCAGGGTCGGGCCTGTCCACCGTCTCCACTTCGCCCGGCTTGCCCGTCAGCGTCAACTGGTGGTTCCTGGCGTCGTTGGGCTTCGCGAAAGCCATCCCGTCCGTAGTAAAGTGGAAGCGCTTCACGTCCGGGTGCGCGTCAAAATATTCCTTATGCCTTTCTTCCATTCCGTTTCCTTTTGTCCATTACGTTCCTGATCATATGCGACCCGAAGAAAAAGGCCGCCACCATCATCGCCAAGGTGAAAATGCTTGTCGCCACCTCGAAGATGAACTTGGCGTATTCCCGGTCGAAAGGGTAGGCCGCTACGGCCCCCACCACCAAACCCAGAAACACCGCCATAATCATCACGGCCAGATAGCGCCGTGTCACGCTCCGTGTACCGTTTTCCTCCAGCGTGCCCTTCACATACTCCGTATGCGCCCGCACCCTTTCCATATCCGCCTCGGCCCGCTCTTCGTTTGTATAAAACATCTTGTCGATGCCCGACGTCACGGTGTCGAACATCTTCTGGGCGTCCAGGTTCTTTTTGCCGAAAAGCCCCATATCAAGCCTTGTCCAAAGCCCAATATTGCGTCTTCCCGGCCACCTTCACGGCTCTCAGCGCCTGCTTGCGGTTGCCTTTCTCCCGAAGCGACACATGCACCCAGGCGGGCTCAATATCGTCGCCGAATTCCCAAATCAATTGGTCAAACTCGCAGTGCTTCAGGATAAAGCGGAAGATCTCCCTGTTCGAGATACCGCCGTACACATGCCCGTCCACGTCCATCGCCTGCCCAAAGCAGTGCTGGCTCGTCGGCGACCCGCCGATACGGCGGTTAAGCGCCGGACTGCGGAAAAAGCTCGTCACCGCCACCGGACCGCCGGCCCGTTTCCTGAGCGGTTCGAACACCTCTTCGGCCAAACGGCGCATATTCGCCAGCGCCTTCTCCGTAGGCTCGTTCACTATCGCGTGCCTGATCGCCGTTTCCGACTTCACGGCCTCCCGGTAGCTCACGTTTTCGCTAATGTTATTCTTCATGGGTTATTCCCGTTTAGAGTAAATTTCACGTTCCACCTCCGCCACACGCCCCTCCAGCCTGTCCACCTTTTCCTTCTGGTCGATAGCCTTGTTAAAGAGCGTCTTCAGCTGTTCGTTCTGCTTCACCAGCTCCATCCGGATCTCGTTTATAAGCGTCTTCAGGCTTCCCATATTCTGAAGGAACACCCGGAACAGCAACAGCAGGACCGCCACCAAAAAGCCGGCGACCCCGCCCAACACCCACACTTGCGTCTCCATAGCCTACGCTTATGCGGTAGCCTGGCGGATCACCACCACGCCCTTGTTGTCCTTGCGTCTACGGCGTCCGCCGGCGCGTACCAGCATCGAGCACAGATCCCCGTAATATTCGGGCTTGCCCTGCTCTTCGAAAAACTTCACCGTACCCATCGCCTTGGAAAGAGCCCCTTTCTGCCAGCATAAGGCGCCTTCGCAATCGCCCGAAGCGCCCGCCGATCCCGGTGCCTTCAAGGTTCCGTCCGAGGCGTAAACCAACACCGTGCTTCTTTCCAAAACCTTGAAACTATGAAGCTTGGCGATAACGCCCATCCGTCGCTCTTCCTCCGTCAGGTTCTGCTGGAGCAGGGCCGACGTTTGGTCGTCCGGAAAGAGCTGCGACTCCATATCGGACGGGAGAACCGCGAAACGGTCTTCCTTGGAAACCCCTTGCTTGTTTAGCTTTACCTTCGCTTTCTTCAAATCGTCCCGCACACAAGATTTACGGTTTCCTGTAGCCGAATCGGCTGTGGCTCCCGTCGATGCGCCCGACGTCTCGATAATGCTCGACGCGGGCAAGTCCTTGGCCCACTTATAAAAAAAGTCCTCGGCCACGGTCTCCTTCAGCGCCTGCTTGTCCTCGCCAATCACCGAGTTGCGTTTGTCGTAACTCAGTTCCACCTTCTCCGCGTTGGTGATCAAAGTGGGGTCCGTGGTGTACTCGTCCAGCGGATACACGATGTCGGTATCGTCCCTGCGCCGGATGGAAGCGGGCAAAGTTCCCCTGTTTTTCTCCACGTTCCCCGGTCCGCCACTCTGCGGAATATGAACCACGGCGCCGTTCAGCACGTATTCCGACTCGTCATGAACATGCCGAAGGAATTCGTTGTCCTTAAAGACCGCCTCCTGAATGTCCTTTTGCCAAATTTCTACTTGTACGGCCATGCTTACGCGCTTTTTGGTTCAACTCCATACTCGGCTTTGTACAGCGCGTTGAAGCGGGCCGAGTCGTTCAGCTTCAACTTTTCCAGATAATCCGGATGCTTCTGGCTAAGCTCCGCGAAGCCCATATTCTTGGCTCCCTCGGGCGCTCCCGGATTCCCGTCGCCACCGCCTTGGGGCACATCGCCAAGGTTCACCACGGCGGGCATTGTCTCGAAGATGTTCTTCAGGTCAGCGTCCGACAGCTTCATATAAGTCTCTTTCGAGCCCGCCGTAATTTTCCTGTCCGCTATCGCCTTGTCCACCAAGGCTTCGCGGTCCTTAAGCTCCAGGGCTTTTTTAGCCTCGGCTTTTTCGGCCTTCAGCGTTTCCAGCTCCGCCTTCATCTTCACGTTATCGGCGTTAAGCTTCAACACCGATTTGATCACTTCCCCGTCACTGGCGCCGTCGCTCAGCTCCAGTCCGGCCACAAGCGTCACTTTCAAAGTGTTCGTTTTCTCGTCGCTCATTTGTCGTTTATTGTTTTTCAAATCAAACTTCTCAGTCACAGCCGACAGGTTCATCACGTTCCCCTTGTCGTCATAAAGCACAAAGGCGTTTTGGTTTCCTCCGAACGGCACCACGCTGATCTCGCGAAGTGTCCACTTGGTCACCCATTCGCCCTCAATCTCCTGCGGAATCACGCCCACGCTCGCCATCCTGATATAGCCGTCATCCACCTTGTCCTCGATCTTCCGGGCAAACTCGTCCTTGCCGTCAAACTCGGCCTCCGCCGTTATCTTTCCGCCGTCCCCGGTCTTCAGCTCCGTCCAGCGCCCTATGGGCGGGCGGTCCTCGTCGTGGTTGTACAGCATCACCGGATTCTTCCGGAACTGCCCGAAATCCCCGCCGTCGCTCTTCAGCCGGAGCCCGTACACGTTCTTGCTCTCGTCCGAGACCAAAAACCGTCTTTTGTCTTTACTCATGCGCCATTCGCTTTCCGTTTCGTTACCAATCGAGACCTAATATTAACCCCGAAGACCGGCGCCGACAAACAACAGTGCAAGCCTTCCACGGATCAATGCAAGCATAGCGCAACGCCTTTTTTATAGGCGTGTCACCCCCCAATTTCACGGGAAAAACGATGGGCAAATACGACAAAAAGAGAGAGCTGGCGCAGGGCCTGTATATCAAGGGGACGCTCTCCAAAAAGGAGATAGCCAAGTTTGTGGGAGTGACGGACAAAACCCTCCGTACGTGGGCCGAAAAATACGCTTGGGACCAACTCAAAGAGGCGCAGAGCGTAACCCGCCAACAGCTTCTGGCCGACGCTTACGCGCAACTCAAGGCCGTAAACCAAGCCGTACAGGAACGGGGCGGGGTGCCCGACAAGGCGCTCACCGACGCCAAAAGCGTACTGCGCAAAGAGATAGAACAGCTCTCCGACAGCCCGCTGCACCTCTACGTCGAGATATACACCGAAGTCTCCGAATGGCTGGTGGAACAGCGTCCCGACAAGGCCGGAGAGGTCAGCAAGCTGTTTTTGGAATTCCTGGACGAAAAACACGAAGGCGCATGAAATCGACCAAAAAGGACAAGGACGCCCTGAAGGCGTACCGCGAACGGGTACAGTGGATTCTGGAGAACTCCAAAAACGGCGTTTTCGAATCGCCCCAAGACCGCCAATCCGCCGTCGAAAGGGCCAAAAAGGACATCGGCTATATGGTGAAACGCTACTTCTCCCATATCGCCGACTGCGAGTCCGGCGCCTTCCAGATCCAGCTGGCCAAAATGGTCCGCCGAAACCCCACGTTCAAAGGCTTCGCCGAGTGGCCCAGGGGCTTCGCCAAATCCGTCTGGTGCACCATCTTTATCCCGTTCTGGCTCCATATCAACGGCCAGACCGAATACTTCCTCCAGATTTCCAACAGTTTCGACGCCGCAGCCGATCTGCTCGACGACCTGCGGGCCGAACTGGAGGCCAACGAAAAAATCATAAAGGATTTCGGACCCCAAAAGACCATTGGCAAAAAATGGGAACGGGGCTATTTCATCACCGCCTCCGGCCTGATCGGGCGAGCCCTGGGCATCGGGCAGAAGGTTAGGGGACTGCGCGTCGGCAACAAGCGCCCAGACCTATGCGAAGTGGACGATCTGGAAACCGAGGAAATAAACGGCAACCCCGCAAGACAGGACAAGTACGCCAAATGGATAGAGCGCTCCCTGATCCCCACCATGACGGGCAAATACCGCCGTCTGCTCTGGTCAAACAACCGCTGGGCTGAGCGCATGGTACAGACCGTGCTCCAGAAGAAGCACCCCAAATGGAAAGTCCACCACGTTAAGGCCTACGATCCCGCTACCCTGGAGTCCTTGGCGTGGCCCCAAAAATACCCGAAGTCATACTGGCAAAACCAGATAGAGGAACTCGGAACGCTGGCCTGCCAAGCCGAATACAACCAGGAGCCCCACACCGAAGGCAAGATCTTCACCGACAACCTTTTCCGCTACGAAAAGCTCCCCCGCATCGACAGCTACGACGCCATTTTGGGCTACTGGGACGTGGCATATTCCGACAAGGACACCGCCGACTCCAACGCCGTCCGCATATGGGGACGCAAAGGGCAGAACTATTACCTGGTCAAATCATTCGTGCGCCAATGCAAAATGACCGACGCCATCGAGTGGATGTTCCTTTACTCGGCCACCTTGCCCGAATCCGTGTCACTGAGCTTCCACTACGAAAGCCAGTTCTGGAACGACGCCCTGTCAATGTCATACCGGACCGTCCGCGACAAATACGGCAGGGACATCCCCCTGATCCGCGACGACCGGACCAAAGGGCGCAAGTACGACCGTATCCTGACATTGCTTCCGTACTACCAGCAGGGCCGGATCATCTACAACACCGCCGAACAAAGTTCCGACGACCACCAAGTGGGATTGGCCCAGCTCAAAGGCATAGAGCCCGGCTACAAGTGCCACGACGACGGCCCCGACGCCGACGAAGGCGCCCTCGACAAGCTAAACCGGATATACGTCCCCACCGACAAAAACAACCGCCCCACAGCCGGCGGACACCGGAGACAAACCCGGTACTAGCCCAGATATTTTACCCTTTACTCAGTACTCTTTACTCTTTACTCTTTACAAATATGTATATCACCGAAACCGACCTACAGCAACACCGGTACCCCGAACTGATCAACGCCGTCAGCCGGGACGATCCCAACTTCGTCCTGGCCAACATCGGCCGGGCCGAGCGGGAAGCCGACGGCTACCTCAACCAAAAATACGACACCGCCGAACTCTGGGCCCAAACAGGCGAAGACAGAAACCCCATAGTCAAAGGGCTTGTGATCGACCTGACGCTATACCACATCTACAGCGTAGCCGAAGAAGTTCCCATCATCATCCGCGAGCGATACGACTACGCCAAAACTGCGCTGAAAGAAATCCGAAAAGGCGAGACCCTGCTGACAGGCGTCCCCCTGCTCGCCGACAAAGAGCGGGACCCGGACCCCCAAATCCTATACGGCCACCGATCCAACAGATACTAAAAAAATCCCCGGCCGAATCCATCGCCGTCGCAAGGCTCCAGCCTTGTGACCACAACCTACCGTCAGGCTCCAGCCTGACACAACCCAACAGAAAAATGAGCAAGAAAGTAACAAAGCGCACCCCGAAAAAGAACAGCGTCAACATCATAGACCTAAGCCTCTCCAACGTTGACCGCTCCTACAAAGGCATAAAAGAATGGCGCCGGGCCATAGAGTCCGCCACCAGCGTCACCAACCCGATCCGGCGCTCCCTCTACGACCTCTACGAGGAAATAACCCTTGACCTGCACCTTACCGCCGTCCTCGAAAAACGGCGCAACAAAGTCGTGAACCAGCCCATACACTTCTTCAGCGCCGACGGCAAGGAAAGCGACGAAATCAAAAAACTGATCGAAACCGAAGCCTTCGAGGATATGCTGAAAGACATCCTCGACAGCCGTTTCCAAGGCCACAGCCTCCTGTGGTTCGACGCCGTGGCCGACGGCAAGATAAACTACCAACTGATCGACCGACGGCACGTACGCCCCGAGACCGGCCAAGTGGTAAAATATATCTACGACGACAAAGGCATAGACTACACCCGACCGCCATACTCAAACTACTGCCTCACCGCCGGCAAAACCAAAGACCTCGGCCTTCTCTCAAAAGCCGCCGTCGCCGTAATCTACAAAAAAGGCGACGTGGCCGACTGGGCCCTCTTCGCCCAGATTTTCGGAATGCCCTTCCGCGAATACATCTACGACGACCCCAGCACAAAAGCGCAACTGGAACAAGTCGCCAAAGAGCAGGAATCCGCCTCCTATATCGTGCGCCCGCGCAACTCCGAATTCAACGTGCACGATACCGGCTCCAAAACGGGTTCCTCCGGCCTGTACAAAGACTTGGCCCAATTCTGCGACGACCAAATGTCAAAGCTCATCCTGCTCAACACCATGACCACCGACGCCCAAGGCGGGAACTACAAAGGCGAAGTGCACGCCCAGTCCGAGCAGGAAGTGGCCGAAGCCGACAAGCGTTTTATCCTCCGCATCCTCAACGAGAAGTTCAGAACCGTCCTGGCCAACTTCGGATACGCCGTTGAGGGCGGAACATTCGCATACGACGACAAGGTGAAAATGTCGCCCAAAGAACAGCTGGAGTTCGATATAAAATTCAACCAGATAGCCCCCCTCGACGAGGACTATTGGTACGAAACCTACAACCGCCCCAAGCCCAAGAAAAAACCGGAAACCCGAAAAGAAACCGAAAAGGACAAACCCGAAGAAAAAAACCTGAACGACACAAGCGGAAAACTAACCCTGTCAGCCCCCGAAACACCGAATGCCACAGCGCTGTCGCCAAGTTCGGCCCCGTCGCCGTCGCAAAGCTCCGGCCTTGTGACCGCCCCAACCGTCAGGCTCCAGCCTGACACGCACACCCGACAAACCGGCTTCCTCTCCGAAGTCCTCCAAACACTAAGAAACATATTCCGGAAAACCGAACTGAACGACCAGATCGAAACCCTGTACGGCCACGCCTGCCACTCCCGGATCAATCTGGCCGACACCCCCGTACTCTTCGACACAAGCCAAATAATAGAAGACGCCCTGGCCGACGTCTACGCCGAAGGCAAACCCGAAAACATCAGCCCGTCTCTCTGGAAACTGACATTCGACCGCCTCAACGAAGCCGTCTCCGAAGGCCTTGCCCAAGCCGGATACGACCTCGCCGACGAAGCTTTCGAACAGGCCCTGTCCGACAACAACGCCGTATTCTCGGCCTTCAAGGCGCACCAACAGCAAAAAGAACTCGTAGCCCTGCTCCGGGACCAAAACGGCAAGCTCAAAAGCTTCTCCGCCTTCAAGCGCGATACCGCCGACATAATCGGGAAATACAACAAAGAGTGGCTCCGCACCGAATACAACACCGCCGTATCGCGGGCCAGATCCGCGGCGCAATGGAAAGGGTTCCAAGCCCGGAAAAAGACAAACCTCCG
Organism: Fulvitalea axinellae; assembly: GCF_036492835.1. Classification (GTDB taxonomy): domain Bacteria; phylum Bacteroidota; class Bacteroidia; order Cytophagales; family Cyclobacteriaceae; genus Fulvitalea; species Fulvitalea axinellae. The sequence continues at coordinate 379,171 of NZ_AP025315.1, forward strand.
CTGGACACCCTCCAGATCCGCCTTCCCCGAAGCCGTGCACAAATCCTTCTGGAACACCGTATTGCCGATGGACGACGCTTTTTGGAAAAACCATTTCCCCGGCAACCGCTGGAACTGCAAATGCGACTGGGAAGCCACCGACGCCGAAACCACCGAACGCCCGAAAATCCTTAAAGAGCACAAACCCGACAAAGGCCTCGAAGGCAACCCCGGCCAAACCCTGACGCTCTTCACCGAAAAACACCCCTACGTAACCAACACCAAAAAGAAAGACCGGCCCGCCATAACCAAACAGGCCAAAGACCTCCAAAACAACAATAACCAATAAGCCCGGATTCAGGTACAGACAGGGCATGCCCTGTCTCTGCTCCCCAACAAAAAAAAACATGAGAGACTTCATCCAAAACATAAAAGCCCTCCAGGACTACATCAACACCGAAGCCCTCGACGACATCGGGGACGAAGCCGTGTCCCACTACAAAAAATCATTCCGGGACGAAGCCTTTTCCGACAAGTCCGAAAAAGACATGCCCTGGCAGGAAGTCAAACGGCGCCAAGGCAACAAACGGAAAAAGCGCGCCGCCAATACCCGCAAGATCCTCACCGGCGACACCGGCGACCTCGGGCGCTCCATCGACTACCGCAAGGAAAACAGGGCCGTAATCATCACCAACCCGAAAATATACGCCAAAGTACATAACGAAGGGGGCAAGGCCGGCAAAACGGAATTCACCATGCCCAAGCGCCAATTCATCGGCCCCTCGCTGATACTCAACAGGAAACTTAAATCCAGACTAACCCGCAACTTCAAAAGAATACTAAAATGATAGAGCTATACCTAAGCGTCAGCGAACACCTCGCCGACAAAGTGCCCGAGCTGGCATGTATCGACATCCAAGGCGCCGACATCACCAAAACGTACCCCTACGCCGAAATCGCCATTTCCAGAATCCCATATACCCAACTTGCGCAAGGCAACGTCCTGGGCGAACTCCGCTTTACCGTCACCGTACACCTAAAGCCCCTCCGCCGTTCCGGACACGATTCCCCCGAACTCCAAAGGCTCAGGGAAGCCTTCGCCGTAGTCAACAAAATCAAAGACACCCTCCTGATCACCGACCCCTCCATGATCCACGGCGCCCAGCTGGTGGCCGAAGACCTGCAAAAACAAAGAGACCTCTACAAGGTCTCTTTGGAATACGTCGCCAGAGTGGAGCGTATCACCCAATAAAAAACGGCTCCGATTTTCGGAGCCGTTTTCTTTATTCAGCATAGATATATTCGTACTCAGCAATCTCTACTTTTCTCGCTTCTTCCTTCTTCTTCTCTATTTCTGCCGGGCTAAACATTTCCAAATCTACTTGATCAGGGATGTATTCCCCCAAATACATTATATAAACAGGGTCTCTATTATTATTTTTCCTAATGCGCATAGCTTGGGTCTTCACCTTAGTGTAATAGGAATACATTATTGTTTCCACGCTATCCCGATCTAGAACAAAATATTGATCTGGATTCTTCAGGTTATCAGCATCATAATAAAACAATGTATCATTGTTATTTATCATGACACTAGCCAATTTGTCATCTATATATGAGTAAGTTTTATTTCCTATTTTTTCATCTTTAACCTTATTTCTAAAAAATGATGTATCAGGAACAGCCTTCTCCTTATACCAAATTGTCTTTACCTCATTAATGTTAGGCGGGATATCTTTACGGCTTATTTGATACAATAGTTTGTCTTTTATTGTATCGCCTAAAACTATCTTTGTGGAATAAACGGAAATGATACGCTCCTCAATTTTCCTTTTTTCTGCGGAACAGGAAAACAAAGCGACAATAAGTAACAAAAGGACTGCATTTCTCATAGCGGTAAAAAATATGGTCTTACTATACATATCGAATATTAATCGCTAATGGTTTAAAAAACAACCGTTTGACCAAAACAAAAAAGGACCGACAAGCGGTCCTTTAAATCATAAAAGGGTAGGGTACGCCCTCGCCGGGTTTCTACCCGGTGGCTACCCAACCTAACTACCCAGAAACCCCGAATCCCCAAACAGGTAAAGCATCATGGTAAACGGTTCCGGATACCCTTTGGCCTTCTCCTGTACAAAAGCCCGTATCCCGGCCCGGTCCCCAAACGTGCCCCGCCATTCAAACTCGTCATAAGCCTTAACCATGCCTCCGCCCGTTTTGGAGGGCGAATGCGAAACCACGCCCCTAAACACTATCTCGCCCGGCCCGAACGGCTCAGCCAGATCCCCAAGCCCCCGGTCCAATATGCCCGCTAGCTTATCCAGGTTCCCGGCCACTTTGCCCGTATCTATCCTTAATAACGTTTCCATATGCTGAGGTTATAAGGCATGCTGTTCCGTGTTAATTTCCAAGTCTTCCCGAAACGTCCTAAACATCTCGCAAGTACCGTCATTCTTCACCAAGTGATCCAGAATATCCCTAGAGGTTTCGCCTTCTTCAGCGTCATAGTTATAGACGTTCTGAACATAAGCGATGGGACAGGACTTTTGTCCGAACTTGCATTTCGAACATTGCGCCTCAAAACAAGTCCCTTCCGCCCCGTTACTGAAATAAGCCATAATCTTTTGTCGTTTTTCGGGTTTAGAACAAACTCAACTGCCGGTCCATCGCCTTCAGCTCCCGCTTGGCCGGAATCGCCAAATAAGCGTAAAACGTCCGTCTGGAAATATGATAGACGGGTTTGATTTTACGCTCATAAATCCACTCGTTCGTATGGTCGTCCTGATACGCCAACACCACGTTCTGAACGTCCAGAACGCGCTTCAACAAGTTTCTGCGATTGTATGCCATAGTTCGGAAAAAACGCTAAAAGGAAAACGGACACAAGCCTCAAACCCCACATACAAAGATACGAAAAAGCGCCCTTTCCGAGGGCGCTTTTTCGCAAACCAACTGCACTAAACCCACTGTTTTTCAATTGTTTAAAAATCAAATCGTAAGATGACCCACCGCCGGGTTTACACCCTTCGGCAGTTCGGCCATCGCCACCAGGCTAAACGCCCGCGCCTTTTCGTCCCGCTCCAAAAGCTCCTTCACCTTGGCCTCCGCCTTCCCGAAATCCGAAGCCTTCACCGAATACTCCCGCGTCTCGCAACTCAAAAATCCTCCTCCCACCGAGACGCCGCTTTTTACCGTGCATTTGATCCACTTTTCCATAAAAATCATATTTGGTTTACCGGTCACTAAATTCTCGAAAACGCCATAGGCACGTCATCCCAACGCTCACGCTCCTTGTCCCACACATACGCCCGCATATAAGTGGACGACCCCACCGTGTTATAGCTCTTGCTCAGCTGGTCCAGCGCCTCCGAAAATTCCCTGTCGTCCACTTCCCCCTCAAATTTCCGCAGCTTCGCCACCAACCGCTCGTCATAGTCGCCCTTCTTGTTCTTTACCAATATCCCGTCAAGGATATTGTACATCGTCTTGTTTCGCACCGCGAACTTGGCCCTAAACACCTCCTTGATCGTCTCTATCGCCACCGTCGCCGTCTCGTCCAGCTCCTGGCGTTCCTGCCTGTCGATCACCAGCTTCATCATCCCGTCCTCCGTCACCAGGCTGAATTGCTTCAGGCCTTCCTTCTCCTTCTTGCCGAACACCTCGTACATCTCCTTGTGCAAGGCGTTACCGTTGCTTACCGCCTCGCCCTTAAAGTCCCGCATCATACCGCTGATCTCCCGCATCGTCCCCACGGCCTTAGTCACAAAAGCGTCCTTCACCTCCCGCCAGCTTTTCTCCCGCTTCTCCTGTTCCCTGTTTTCGGCCTTTTCCCTCTCGGCCAGCGCCTTCCGCAATTCCTCGGCGGACATAGCGCTCAAATCCATCTTTTCCATAATCAAACGTCTTTTAAATACTGTTTAAAAACTCTTTAAGCGCCGGCAAACTCCTCGTTCCCCTGTACGGCCAAAGTGTAAGCTTTCCGCGTTTCCTCCAGGTCGGCCCGCGCCTGTTTCAGGTTCTTTTTCAATTCGTTCAGTTCCTTCCACTCTTCTTCCCTGGCCTTCAAAACATCCAGCACCACCGTCATATTCTCCCGCTTGGTCTTGTATTCCTCCCTGTTACCGGGAAATTGAGCCTTCTGCTCACAGTTGCGGTACTTTTCTATTTGGCCCTCTACAAACCTGACCGCCGTCTTTTGCATAAAATCTTCCATCGTTTAAAAATTTATAGGTTAAAAACTCAAATTCACTTACCCCTTAGCTTATCCTCGTACTGCCTCACCATCTTGTCCGATATTCCCACCAACTTGCTCAGCTCAGCCTGTTCCACATCGTTAAAATCCAGCTTCGTCTGCTTCCTTACCCAAGACTTGGCGCTTGCCACGGCGTCCTTATAGCCCATCTGGTGAAAATTCGAGATAATCCGCCTACGGCTTCCGTTCGCCTTGGCGTCCCAGCGCTTCGTCCCGGTCCCAATCCCGAAGCTTTGCCCGATCCTTGTCAGCTCGTCCATTACCTTGGCGTATTCCCACTTGTCCAAAGCCCTCAAAGACCGCTTGCCCGTAATGCCCTCGATAAAATCCTCACGCTCGCCCAAGTCGCGTTGCTTGCTGATCCGGCCCCACAACGAAAAGAAAATCTTAAAACCCGACATCCCCGAACCTCCTTTCCATTCTCGCCGTCCAGCGTTCCCAAGTCTCTTGGTCGCCCGTCAGCCGGTCCTCCATATACACCCTCAGCGTAGCCTCCGTAAATTCCGGCACATCCTTTCCGCCACCGGCCCGGAGCGCCTCCAGCGCCATATAAGCCTCCGTAAAATCGGCCAGCGCCATAGCCCAACGGTTCCGCCAAAATCCCCAAAAACCGAAGGCCTCCTTATACAAAATATCCTCAGCCCGGCAGACCGAACACTCCCCGCCGAACCGCCCGCCAAAGGCCAGCCCCGTATCCAAAAACAAATCGTCCAGAGCCTCCGCGCCAATTCCCAGCGCCGAGACCAATTCCGATTCCCGGACCCTCAAAGCCTCCGCGTCACGCGCGGCCTTGCCCGGTTTCCGTTTTTCGCTTGCTGTCGTGGTTTTCATTATTCCGATTAGTACTTTCTGTTTATGCGTCTCAATATCTCTTCGGGGTCAATCTCCCGTCTCGGTTTCTGGAGGGGCTACCAAGGAAACACCTCCAACAGCGCCCTCACAACCTCGTCCCTGTGCGCCTTGTCTTCCTCCTTAAGCCCGTAGAACTCCATATAGCCGTTTTCATAGCCACGCTCGTCCCGCCAGTTTTTCTTTTCGATTTCAATTTCCATCGCCCAATAACTTTAAGTGGAAATACTCTGTACTCTTTACCCTTTACCAACTCACTCCGCCTCGCCCCAATAATCCGCCGCTCCCTCTTCCCAGATCACGTAAGGCCTCCCGCCTCCGTACCGGCTGGTTGGCAAGGCCCTGTAGCCTTCCACCCGTATCTTCACGTCGGCGTCATACCTCACGAACTTCGCCGAACGTCCCTCGGGCTGTTTGCCCTCGGCGTGGCTTACAAACACGAAAAGTTTGTCGGGGAACTCGCCTTTCAGCTTCAGGTACTTGGGCTTGCTCAGGCCCATATGCTGAAACGAATCGACAATCACTATATCGGGGCTGTTACGCTTTCTCAGCCTTTCCCTTAACTCGTCTATAGGTTCGCGATTCAAGACCGTTAAACGCTTCACCTGCTCCATATGCGACTCCCTCAGCACTTTCTGAAAGGTCATTCTGGCGCCTTCCTCCATTGTGTCGTAGACTACCTTCCCAAAGTGGGTGAGATACTTTGCCAACTGCATGCAAAACCGCGTCTTTCCGTTGCCCGAATTCCCCCACACCAACCAAACCCCGCTCATCTCCAGCTCTTCGCCGAAACTCTCTTTCCAAGGCCCCAAAAAACGCATTGTCTTGAATTTCTTGCGCAACAGTGCCTTTACGGACATCGCCCTGCGCAATTTCTTGTCATCCATAATGCTCGGGTTAAAAAATACCAAACAATCCCAAGCGCCGTATCAGGCGCCTTGCCGGTACGCCCGGACTTTCTGCTTTACCCTGCGCAGGTCGCCCTCGCAGTCGTTAAAAATCTCCCTGATCACGTCCCGGTCATCCACGCCGTTGGCCATGCACACTTGCGTCACGTCCGAGATGCCCACGCCCTTCAGCTCTATAAACTTCCGGTTCACACGGCTGTAGATCTCCTTGTAGCCCTTCTTGTTCAGCTTCAGTCCCTTGCGTATCCGTTTCGAAAGGTGGTCCGTAGCCAAAAGCACTATCCCGCAGTGGTCCTCCAGTTGGTTGTAAAGCGTGATAAAGAAATACAGTACCTGGTCGCTCAGCTTGTCCGCCTCGTCCATGATTATCAGCGGGTTCTCCTCCTTCTTCAGCGCCCGCACCAGTTCCACCATCATATCCGATACCGTCAAGCCCGACGAATCCCTGCCCATAGCGCCCAGCGCCTCCATCAAAAAGTACTTCCTGTTCCAGAACTCGTTGCACTGGAGCAGGTAGGCCCGCTTGTGCTCCGAGGCGTACAGCCTTGTAGCGAAAGACTTCCCCGTCCCGGCCTCTCCCGTAACGGCAAACACTAGGCTTTCCGTCCGCGCTTTCTCCAAAAGCGTCCCCAGCACCTTGAAATCACCGGTCTTGACCGCCTGCCATCCCTCCGCTGTCCACCCCACATGCGCCGCCACCTTGCGCCACATACCCTCGCCAATACCGTCCCACTTGCCCGAAACCATCATATTCACCATCGCCGGACTCACGCCCTTCATGGATTTGGCCGCCTTGTTTTGCGAGCCGTACTTTTCCACCTTCAGGCGCAGCTTCGCCACCACCTGTTCCTTGTTAATTCCCATAACTTTCCAGATTATCGTTAATACTTTTTTCCTTATTCCACCGCCCGCGTTCCGCGCGCCCCTATACCAGATTATACAGATCAATCTCGCCGGCCTCGGTCGCGTTGCTTATCGCCTTTTCCACTTGCCCCACGGTCACCTTCTCCACCTTGCGCCGTTTCGCCTTCTTGCCCTTTTTGCTTTTGCGCCGGTTCTCCACGCCCTTCACGTTAGGCTCGTTCAGGCCGTAGTCCTCGTTGCGCGCGCCGAAGGCCTCCAATATCTCGTCCGCTTCGTCCCGCGTCTTTATCCTTGCCTCGTCCGTCAGCTTTTTCATATCGGCGAAGAACCGCGCCTCGAATTCCTCCTGGTCCTGCTTGGCCCTGTGCACCTCCAGCTTCGTCTCCGCCGCCGTCACAAACCGCAAGCCCACGGCGTCCCGCTCATACAAATAAATCAGGTCCATGTTCTCGGGGTCAAACCGCACCGTAAACTTCCGGTCTATATTATCCCTTAGCCACTCCACGTCCGGCATCCGGTCCTTGCCGTGCACCATATACGTGTATTCCGTCTTCTTCTCCGTAAAGCTGATCCCCCTGGCCGTACAGGTCACCTCCTTGGGGCGCTCTATCCAGAACAGGTCCACCATATCCCACAGCTCCAGCCTCTTGGCCTTCGGGTTCAGGCTCGCCCTGTACATCTCCGCCCTCGGCTCGCCCGTGGCGTAGTGGGGGGCGTTGTTCCATTCCTCACGGCGCTTGCGGTACGTCTCCTTTATCTCCGCCAGGCTCGGCAGGTTCTCCTTGTTGGCCAATATATGCTCCATATTCGCCTTGCTTTCCAGACTCTTCGCCGTAATGTTCTGCCCGGTGAAGAACCAGTCCCGCTTAAGGAATTGCTTCTGGAACCGCCCGAAGGCGCTCTCGATGGTCTTCGACTTGCCGTTGTACGGTTTCGTCCGTATCGCCAGCCTCGCCACCTTGTCCAGCAGTTTGCCCGCCTTCAGCTTCGCGTGTCCGCCCTGCCCGTCAAACTTCAGCTCGTAAGGCCGGTGTCCGCTCACCTTCGAGGCCATTTTCAGCGCGTAAAACTGCGCCTCATAGTCCTCCGTATCGCTGATATGGTAGCCCAAAAACACCTCCGAATAAGCGTCCATCACCTCATACACCTGCACCGTCCTTATCTTCCCGTCCTCGGCCAAGTAGTAATAGTTCAGCTTCGTGCCGTCCGCGTACCAGAGTGCGTCCCTACAGCTCGCCATCCTCGTGCTGTGCTGGTAGCCGTATTTCTCCTTGGCCTTCAGCTCGCCGTGGCGGTGCCCGTACCAAAGCGCCCTCACCTCCGGCTGGTTCAGGTAATTGTGAATCGTCTTCTCGTCGCTCAGCGCCGGCCAGCCTTCCGCCTCGGCCTTCTCCAGATACTCCCCGTGCAGTTGCGCCATCGACGTCACGCGCTCCACCCGGTCGGCCCACCGGCTAAACAGCCACAATTTGGCCTCCTCCGTCAACTTCGCGCTGTTCGCGTTCCCGTACTTCCCGCTTACCAGCGCCCCGTAACCGCCCTTTTCAAAATCCCTCAGCTTCTGCCTCAGCCTTCTGCCGTTCTTCGGCAGGCTATGGGGCCACGTATGCCTCGGAAGCTGTTCCGCTATCACCTTCGCCAAATTGTCCCACATAGGCCCACGGCCACCGCCCAGCGCCTTCCGTCTCTCCGTCCGGTTATCCCTGAACACCTTCACCGCTTTCAAAACGGAAGCGTTCGCCGTATACTCCAGCCTCGCCTTCTCCGGCAAAGCCCCGCCGCTCTCCAGCGTATACGCGTCAAAAAACGCCTTCGCCTCAACGTCCAGCTCCAAAAGATCGCTGAACCGGTTCCTGCGCATCGTCTTATGCGGATTCCCGCACTTCCCCTCAATCAAAACCCGAAACCGCTCCGGCAAACTGTCATATTCAACCAAAGCCGTACGTCCGTTTCCGCCTTTGCGAAGTAATGTGATATGTTTTCGGTTTATTAGGTTCCTATAATTGTATAAAGACATTATTTGCCCATCTTCATACAGCCATGAACCCTGAATACACAATATGTTGTTAAAAAATTCAAACATGCCATTACCTTTCCGCTTAGTTGTTAATGTCTTCCAGGTCGATAATCACATCATTGCCCTCTTTGAGAAGGAGTTCCTTCGCTCTTTTTCTAATAGCCTTCGACTTTTCCGAGTTATACACATATTGAAGGCTCATCCTAACAGCCTGATTAGAGCATTTCATCTCTTTCTCAATAATTTTCATGTGGTCGCTGTGTAGTCTTATCCTTTTTTGCATAGCTTTAATATTGACAATCACTCAGTTAATGTTACAGTACAAATGTGTACACAAATTGTGTATCACGCAAGTCTTTTAATGATTTTAATACACGTATTGTTTATTTTTATGGATAAAGGACTAATACTCAATGAGTTGAAAAAGCATTTAAATTTAAGCACAGACGCTAAACTTGCGGATTTTTTAGGGATAACCCCTCAAAACCTATCAAACTGGAGAGCGAGGAACCGAATTGATCCTGAATTGATATACACAAAATGTGAACAGATAAATCCTTCCTGGCTACTTACTGGAGAGGGAAGTATGCTAAAAGAAGAAGGCTCCCCTAGGATTCTCACGAAGAAATACTCCATTCCCTTTCATGCCGACGTCAAAGCGAGTGCAGGTTTGGGAGTGGCTCCAGTTATACCAAACATCACTAATGCGGATGGCCTAAACTTATCATACCTGGGCAACACAGAAACACTAAGGGCATTCGTTGTATCAGGTCACAGTATGTCTCCAACTATTGACGATGGTGATGTGATTGTTGGAAAAAGGATCAATAGCAAAGACGGCCTAAGAGATGGGCAAGTTTACATTATCGTCACTACTGAAAATCAGGTTTACGTCAAAAGAGTAAAAGGGGTAATGAAAAACATCACCCTACAAAGTGACAATGAAGAGTATGATGACATAAACTTCGAGGCAGATCTTATTAATGAGCTTTACCTTTTGGAGCTTATATTAACCAAGCCCCATAGGGGGCGTTTGTGGCAAGTAGAATCGATTAGCTATAAGCACAAAGTGGAAGCTCTTAAAATAGAAAAAGAGGCTCAAGAGAAAGAACTGCGCGCAATGGACATAGAGATCAAGGCGAAAGATCAGGAATTAGAGTCGCAGAAAGAGATTCTAATGTTGCAAAGCCAACTTATAGAGGAGCTAAAAAAGAAGAAGAAAAAGAAAGTGGAATAAGCGACAGCGTATACAGTTACGTATCACGCACACTTTTATACGGGAATCAGTATCAAAAACCGCCTTTAACAATGTGAAAAGGCGGTTTTTGAACCTTTCCTTATGACATTACACCCCCTCTAACTCGTCATAAAAAGGCTTTTTTTGCTCTTTTTTTGACATTATCCCTATCATTCGAAGCGCTAAAAACAACCAAAATGAATATCCAACTGAATATCCAACTGAATATCCAAAATCAAGTCAGGACCTTTGAGCGGATTTTAAGAAATGGAATAAATAGACCAGGCCAAACACTATGCCGGCGGGCCATTGCCGTCCGGCGCAAAAAAGAAAACGGCCCGCAAAACGCCATTTAAGCGCCCTACAGGCCGTTTCGCACCCCAAAACGGTAATTTCCCCAGCCAAACGGTAAAAAAACGTCCACAGCCCCGCAAAACACCCCAAAACCACCGCTCAAAATGATACCAAAAAGATACCAAAACGGTAATCCCGGCACATTTCGTTTTCCACCCCCAAAATCCCAAAACCACCCAAAAACCGCCCTAACAACATCACCACCCCCGTTTTTCCCTAAAATCCCCCAAAGCCAAATAGGCACGCTTCGTTTTTACCCCTATATATTGGCAAATATTATCGTTCGGTATATCCGTAACCAATCACTTTTAGAAATTTTCGCCCCAATCTTGCCAGAGCCGAGTTATTACTCTCCTGTATTTTTCTTTCGGCATATTCTACTAAACGACCATCTTCTTTCACACTCTTCTTTACCCAAAGAGAATTATAATTATTTTCATATCCAGATATAGCCTTAACCCCCTTTTTATTTGTGGCATAAGAGAATTCGGATAGATAAAAATATTCAAACGTCAGGTTTTTCTTTTTAATCTGTTCCCCTGCTTTTATTACTAATTCATCTTTCTCTAAATTTCCCCAAGAGTCATAGCTATAATGATGAGTGTAAATTGACTCTCCTTTTATATAGCGATATGTTATTATTTGTCCTTGGTCATTCTTAACTGTGTGGCCATTATTATCGTCAATTCTCAAGAGTGAATTGTGTTTGTCTACATAGGTGTTCAGATTATAAGAAAGGCCGTCAACCTTTGATTTTGCCTCAATTAGTTCTTTTCCCTTAAAGAAATAATATCGCTCCTCTTCTATTTTGGTAGTATCGACTTCTCCGTTTACGGAGATTTGGAAATACCGTTCAGTAAGCTTGACACTTTGGGAGTAAAGGTTCCCAACTGAACATAAAAGTGAGACGAGTAATAGGATGTTGATCTTTTTCATCATGATATAGTTTTGTTCCGAATACAGTAGCAAATCTATGCGACTATTTGGGAATTATTGATTTATATCATAATGTGTTTTTACTGCAGTGTTGTTTTTATGTGGTTGATTTTCAGTTTGTTGAAGTGGTTGTTTTTAGCTAAAGTTTATATCGGCCCAAATTAGTGTTATATCATTGGGAATGTTGATTGGAGGCAACCAAAAAACGAACAATATCCCCTTTTTCGCCAGCCTTTATTTTTTTTCGGACGCTTGATTTTCTTTGGTATATGGTCCGTACGCTTTGTTGGGTAATAACGCTGATTTCTTTGGTGGAAAATTCGGCGCAGAGTAAGCAACACAGCTGTAGCTCCTTTTCGTTTAATAATTCTCCGTATTTGGAGTATGCCTTTGTATAAAAACCATTATATACGGTGTCGATGATCGGGTACAGGTCATCCCATATTAAAAGGCTGTCTACTTTAATGTCCGAATTGGATATACGGGTCATTTGCTGGAGAAGTTCCTGGTTCTGTGTCGTGGGTTTGGTTGCGATAAGTTTGATAATACCCAATTGTTGTAACAAGATTTTTCTGAAGAAATTCTCGTCCTTGTTTAAGGTCTTTTCATTTAAAGTGTCATCAAGTAACCGTTGTAGGGTCTCCCTCTTCTCCTCTTCTTCAATTAAGAGCAGACTCTTTTTGCGGTTGTAACTAATAAATAAGACAAAAACAATAATTACAATAATGAGGACCACTCCTCCGGTTAAGTAGGTTTGCTGACGCTGGATTTTTAGCTTAAGAATGTCGGTCTCTAGTCGGATTTTGTCACTAAGTTGTTTGCGGATGATACGTTGTTTATTATAATTTTCAAATACGATGGAATCGTTGAACTGTCCTATTTGAAACATACTGATATGTTGTCGTCTTTTGGTGTTTAAGACAGCGTCAAGTGTCATAATGACGTTCTTGTAAGATAGGTATTTCGTGTACTCTTTGCCTTTCATCGAGCCCAATACGCTTTTTGCCCGATCAAGATAAAGTGTTGCCGAATCGATCTGATCCAATGCGGAATATGACAGCGCATAGCTGGTATATAGATTGGCCAAAACGACACTGTCGGGACAATTCTTAATTTGGTCGAGTTGCTCTATTGATTTTCGGTAAAGCTTCTTCTCGTAAAGAATATCGGCGTAATTTCTTACTCTATGATTAAAAAGATCAGTCGGTACTTTACCGCTGTACAGGAAACTTTTATTCATGAAAAAATTTACCGAATCTAACTCACCTTTATAGGCGTAGTTTAACGCCAAGTCGTAATAAATGCTGGCTTGATTATCTTTATTAAACAAGAGCCGTTGTTTGAAATAAGTAATGGCTTGATCATACCCTTTGCTCTCCATGTGAGTGCCACCAATTAACTCGCAGAACTGATCTATTATTTTTTTATCATTATTTTTTTTGGCGAGTAGGTATCCCTCTTTTAGGTAGCGGAGCGCTTCTGAAAATTTCTTTTTTAGTAGCCAATAACGCCCTGCTATCAGATACGTTTCATAGGCCTTGTTTAGCTCGTCATTCCTTTTATAATAGTTTATTGGCTGATCAAACGAAACCCTACCCAGAGTTGTGGAAGCTGAAAAAAGCTGTGTGTAAGCATAAAGCCTATTGTAATCGGCTTTAAGTTTTTTGGGAAGATTTGTCGTGTCCAAACCATGGATCAAATGAGCGATACTGTCCGGAGTATTTTTGTGATTTTCCGCTAGGTATAGCCTTTGCTCAACCCCCATCTGGTCAGAGCAAGAAAACAAGAGGACAATGCCGAGAAGTAGTAAAAATCTATTCATGTCTTTTAGGCATGGATTATATATCAATATCGTATTGACTAATTTACCTTAAAGAAACGACAGAACATGAGAAAATATTCCGACTGTTGAAGTGAAAATAACTTCAATGAGTAATTGAAGGGTTTATTAACCATGGGATGATTGGGGGCTGAATATTAATTTTATGGAATAGAGAAGAATCTAAAGCGCAGAAACTAGGGGTTTCAAAAAGTTACATAAAATGTTTTTAAGCTAAGGGGATGCATTTTTTCGGATATGTCCAACAATAAAAATGTGGTTTGGGACAAGATCGTATTAGGTCTTTATATATGTTTTGCATGTCACTAAGCAGATATTGCTCGATGTGAATTTTTTAATATTTTGGCTTTTAAAATGTTTTATTATAAGTCAAAAATGTAATATTATAATGGAAGTTGAGGAAAAGAAGGTTCAATCAAGTGCTAGAGGCGGTCTCTTTAGTGAAGACGGAAATAAGATTATAAATATTCTGACATTATTAACGGCAGTTTGTTTCCTTTATCTGGTTTGGTCTTCCGGACTATTTCATGGCGGAGCGTTTTTAACAGTATTAAAGTATAATTGGCTTGTTTTTCTTTTTCCGGTAGGCATTTTTCTTTTTTGGAGAAAGAGCCAATATGGTTGGAGTATGTTGGCTACGCTTTTCGTTTTATGGATCTTCGAAGCGGCGGTTCAGTTGCCGGATGCGTTTGCTCCCCATTCTACAACTGGAAATACAGGCGGATTAATGAGTCTATTGGATGAAATTAGACCGACTCCGGGTGATTTGTTTTCTAAAATAGGGCTTTGGAGTTCTTTATTGATAGGAATTTGTCTACCTAACGTTAGACAAGCGATTTCAATTCGTAAAATGGATATGGCTATAATGGCTTGTTCTGTAGGGTTGTTGATCGCTAAACGTTTTTTGTTAGGTTATTAGTCCTTTGAAAATCACAAATCTGGTATGGGCTTTTTGCCCGTACCGATATGGTGTTATCCAATTGGTTGATTTTGAAAAAAGATAGTATATGCCAATTAAAGACCTCTTGAAAGTCTACCTGAACAGTCTTTTGCGTTATTGATGTAAATGAAAACTAATTGGTTCATCATGCGCTACAGTCCTGAATTGGCACCCAAGGTGTTCAAGTAATTCCTTTTTGTCCGAATTATAAAGGGACCTGGCGGGAATGGCGCTAAGTTTCCCACGAAGCGTTTTCACTTTTTCGTCACTAAGGCCCATACTTTTTAGATATGTGATATAGACCCGTTCGGTCCGAGCTTTCTTTTCGGGTGTTTTTTCTCGGTCCATTCCAGACATTCTGTCCCAAGAACATGGCAAAACTTTGGCTTTTGGCATTTTCACTTCCTCTTCACCTGTTGGCTCTTCAGCGTCGAAAGTTTTTCGTCTGCGGAAGGCTGTTTCCAGCTCATCGAACATATTCTTGAGTGCCACCTCCTCGTATTCATCCCCTTGGTCACTCACATGGAACACCCTTTTTTCCCCTTCGGTGGTGCCTGCTCTTTCTTCTCTTTTAAAGTTAGTGTTTTGGGGAAGCTCCCACACGTTGTATTCAATAGACCGTTGCGCGTGTTTCATCACTGGTTTTCCCGTCGCTTCCAGAATTACGGTGGGACATCCCGCAAGCAAGACGTTTACGGCATCGCCGACCACACTGGCACCCGGAAGCAAATATAACGGTATGCGGTTGTCCCGAATAAAATGGCCTAAATGAAAATAATCGAAATTTTCGTCACTGGCTTTGAGATCGCTGATCAGAATCCCCGCAGGAGGGTTGTCCGAGTTGAACATCTGCTTCAGCGTCATTAGCATGCCATCCAAGATATGCCCGCTGACCAGCACGAATGTTGAATGTCCTATTTTCACTTCCACCACCAACGGAGAGCCGTTCGGGTTTTCATAAATATTACCTTCGTCTATGGACACGATTCCTTTTACATCAGCGGACTCGTGGTCCTTGTCGCTGACCAACTTAATTCTTCCGGCTTCGCTTTCCCTTGTTCTTAATAGTTCACCCAGGTTTGAGCGTCCAAAAGACTCGGTAACGGAACAAATGGTATAAACCATTTGGAACAGGGCTTTACCCGCAAACCGTTCCCGCTCACCCAATACTCTGGCGAAGGCCAAACATTCGTCCTTTCTTTTACTGACTTGTAAAAAGCAGTTTAACATTCCGTTGGTTAGGTGGTTGTAAGCTCCAGGGTCTTCGGGAATGCGGAATCCATGAGCCATTCTGTAATATGGTTGCCCAAAAGTTTTTCCCTCCGAAACCTCTTCGAAGAAATTCAGCAAATAATCGCATAAGACGCTAATGACATCCTCTTCGGTCATGTTCGCATGGTTACCGGTAATATGGCTTGCCAAAAGCCTATGCCCGTGTCCGTTAAACCTAGGTTCGTCCGCAACTAAAGTGGCGGAGCAGTAATTTCCATATACCCTAAAAGGACTTCCGAGCATAACTGTCCGTTGGCCTGAAGCTCTTCTGTTTCCCGGTATCCAATTGCCCATCAAGACGGCCTGCATTATCGCTTCGCCCAGTCCGTACCAAAAATGGGGATTGCTGGCTAGATCTGTCGCTTTCATCGTTTCGAACGGCCGTTTGTTATCCGGTTTCAGCATTCCCATTAATCCCACAAAACCCTCGGTTTTGTAATTTCCTGATTCCAGAGCTTGCGTAAAATCGTTATACTGAACCCATGAAGATGTCCGCCAAATTTTGTCCGGAGTCGGTACTTCAAGAGGTGGTTTTGTGGATTCCCAAAGCCTAGTGGGTTTGCTGTTTTCTAGAATGGTACGTGCCATTTCCCGTCTTCCCCAAGATTCCATCGTCTGGAATCCGGGGGTGTTTCCGTCTTCTAAACCAAGCTTTTTTTCTTCTGACAAAGCGGTGGCCAGCGTGTTGGTACGAAGTTTTTCCCAAACGTTTTTGTCCGACCTGACTGGCACCCACTGTGGAGCGTTACTGCTTTTCCCCATGATATTAATAAATTCTGAGGCAAGAACAGTGTCCATTCCGTCTTTTTCGGTTCTGTATCTGCCGAACCATTTGAAACCGAGATCTTCGAATTCGCCGAAAATATAATTCTTGCATGTGCCCGGCCTTACAATGTCTATCCCGCCTTTACGAAATGGAGTCAAAAAGCGTAAGTCCGCCGATTCGGGAAATACTGTTTTTAGGTTAGGGACATTGCCCATTTCTCTGAAAAGTTGTTTTTGGAGACGCTGATATTCTCTTTCCCTTTTGCCCACTTCAGCTTCCGACTCTTCTAATGCCAAAGGAACAAATGGCGGGACAGGGTATTCTTCGGATTGTAGGGGCGGTTGTAAAAACAGTTCATCGTTTCCAATTCCATAATCTTCGCTACCTCTTACCATGAGGTTCATTTCTTGCCTGCTTCGCAATTCGTACAATAGCTCAGCCATTGGGTCCCTCCTCTCTTCCGAAAGCGCCTGTTTTTTCATCTTACCGCCAGACAGGACCCAGCGTGTCATTGTTTTTAGACCTCTCATAATGCCACTTTCATGAGCTCTTTCTCCTGCGTCTGGTTGTGGCTGGCGCTCATTTAGCAATTGGGAAAAGACAAGCAAGTAGTTTGGAAGATATGTCCAAGAGATGGGCGGAGCGTTCGACGCGCCGGTGGGCCTGTTTTCCAACAAAATATCCCCGCCCTTTAAATCGACATAATAAACGGGCGGACTGTTTGGCGAAATGCTCTCAGGAGGTTTGCCACTGCGAAAAGCTATGGGTGTTGATCGGTGTTGGCTTTCCACTTCTTCTAATACCTCTTCTCCAAACCGGTTTCTAAGCATTTCCCAGTTAACGGCGAATGTGGCCATGCCTCGGATCATGTTAGCTGGAAAATCTATTTGCGAGTGACTCTTTCTGGGCCAAGAAAGAAGGAAAGACAGTGCCTCTCGTTCCGCATTAACTTTTCGCAATAATTCCCCGACAAGCGCCAAAGAGTTTTGGCCTTCGGCCGTTGCGTCGAATTTTAGGCATAGACATTTCCACTCTAAATCACTAAGTAGAGAAAGGCGTGTCGTGAGCAATTCGTCACACTTATCTTCCGTACAGGAATTGTATTCGTGTTCATTTTCCTCAAGGGCTTCGAGTAACGGAAAGAATTCGGGGCCCAAAGAGTTCTTGTCGATCAGTCTGGTATAGAGTTCTTCAGCGGGCATTATGCTCCCCCAAGCCGAAAAGTTGTACCTGCCTGGTGGCATTTCGTTTGTAGCTTCTGCCCCGCCAGTAGGTGTGCTCTTCTTTTTCCGTTCGCTATTAGGGGGAAAGAACATTGTTTGACTTGAATATCAGAAAAGGGGTTTCGGAACCCAAAATTGGGCTTTGGGCTTGAAGGTGTTAAGTATTATTGATATCTAAACTCTTTTGTAGGAAGCGTGTTTGATAGGGCTTTGAAAGGTGGACTAATACTACTGTTGTTATTAGGCGCGGCTAAGAAAAATAAAGTCTGGGATTAGCCTGAAAGAATAGCAGTTTATATCTTTTTATCAAAAATATAGATTTGATTCTTAACAGATTAAGCATGATAAAGCCACTCCAGTCGGAGTGGCTTTGATAATGTTTAAAGACCGAGTAATTTCTCATTAAACCAGTCGATCGTACGTGTCCTGGCCAATGTTTTTTGATCAGAATCCGGTAGATCAAAACCATGCCCTACCCCTGTGTATTCGTACTTCTGCACGGGAGCGTTTTTTCCGACTAACATATTATAAACCTTTAAGGTGTTAGAGGTTAAATAACCGTCCATCGGTAGATGATAAAGCATCGGGGCGTAATTGTAATACACATTATTTGAGGCAACACTGAGGCTACCGAAATAACCGTAGTGTCCGGACCCCCCATAGTAGAGAACTGCACAAGCAAAACCTCCTGACGCAGGTCTGGCTACAGGGGCTTTTACTTCGTCCGTATAGACTTCATCATCATCGAATTCCTGCTCCCATTCCCAGTTTGCCGGAGTCGGGTGATCCGTGTCATACATAGTGGCCATGGTGGCCGAGGCTCCGTCGGAGATGCCCATCAAGCCGATTCCGTCTTGCTTGACTAATGGATCCCCTTCCGGAGTCACGAAACGCTTTAACAATTTTAGTGCGGCGTAAGCGTCGGCTGGGCGAACGAATTGGGCACTGATATCAAAATTCTTCGGTGCCGTAGTCCAAATTCCTTCACGTTCTTCGCAACCTCTTGGAGAATAGCTGTCTGGGAAAATGCTGATAAAGCAATTGCTGTCCAGCAGTTCTCTCCATTCTTTGAATTGCTTGGCAAGTTCGTTGTTTTCCGGAATGTCGTTTTTCCACAGACCGCCTGAGCCATGTAAAACTACGACTCCGGCATACTCGGCATTGTTACAACCCTGCGGAAATGAAACGTAAAACTTGACATCGTCACCGTCTACTTTAACCGTATAAGTAGCTTGACTGGTTTCTTCGATGTCAATGACTATTTTTCCGTGGTAACCAGCTTGTTTGCTGTCGGGTAATTCTCCCAAGCGTGAAGGAGAACGACTTCCCTTCTTCACATACGGGTGGAGCTTTTTAGTTGGGGCGGGAGTAAGTTCCGTGTCTCCGCAAGAGCACACGGCCATGGCTACGAACAGTGCCAATGACAGAGTGCGAAATAGATTTTTCATAACAGCATTATGTGTTTTAAATTAATTACAAAGTTGATTATCAGCTGATATGGTGTAAAATTAAGCTGGATTGTTTTTTATTAAAAATCAAATATTTTTTTACAACAAAACAAGTGTAATAATAACGAGACTTTTTATTGGAGGGGAATAAGACTTTTTGAAAAAATCATGATCGGTATCAATATTTTGACCCTTTTTCTTAAGGATTATACTTTTTTCGCAAGGCCTCAAGGTTTAGAAAGGAGGTGATGTATTGAAGTAGTTTCTAAAGAATAAGGTATAGGTGGAGTAAGGATGAGGTAATAAGGCGTCGATGGCCACCTGATTTAGATTGCTAAGCGTATGCGGAAATGCGACCATTCTTGGCTTAAGTACATTCTCTCCGGACAGTTTTTGGAATTGGATATTTATTGCCTAGTATTTTATAGTTTTCATTTGAAATCCAGAAAAGGTAATGCTTCAGGGGACAGACTTTATTTGACTACAATTAGTTCGATTCAGAAGCTTTAATTTTTAATCAAATATGCGAAAAGATTCAATAGATCCGATAAATAACGCCATCAAGAAAATAGAAGAAGCTTTACAGATAACTTTAGAGGAAGACAATAGTGAGCTGGTGCAGGAGCATACATATAAGTGTTATAGTGACAGAAGGATTGATAACCTAAGCTTTTCTAATCTTACCTTTGAAAATTTCGATGCTTTGGCACCGGTATTTCGGATGGTAAATCATCTGAAATTCGTTAACTGCACGATAAAAAACGTATCGGAACTGCTGAAATTAAGATACGTAAACCACCTAACCTTGGACGGGGTAACCTTAGAGGACATTTATAGTCCGGATGTAACGCCAGCCGACACGAGGAAATGTCATTTTCAGGTAGTGGACTTCATAAATATGGACGTCAAACACATTAGCTGTATACGTTCCATTTCCAAAAATTTAGAATATCTGCATTTCACAAACTGCAGGCTCTGGAATTTTTATGAGTTAAACCTATTGCCTAAGTTATATTCTTTAAACCTGACAAACGTTTTTATCCACAAAAGCCCCGACGATATTATCCATAAGACTGATTTAGGGACTACGTTCCTAAGCTTTCATGAAATGGAGATTAATGATTTCAATTTTTTTTTACCGATCGTGGGGAATGCCAAAATCATGGACCTATATGCTAGTGCAGTAAAAAGCTTAGAGGGAATCTTGAACTTTCCAAAGCTGGAAATGCTCAATATTGACGTCGCAACCACCGTAGAGGTAATGACTCCTCCTAGGGAAACGAAGCCTTACAGACTCAAGGAATGCTCCATTGATAATATCGAGTCCGAAGATGATGATATGGAGTCAATCAACCGGCCTGTTTTCGATTTACGGACTTTGGCTTCTATCTCTCCAAATATAGGAGGATTGAAATTAGACCAGTACCATTTATCCAATTTGGATTTTCTGGAACAGTTTATTCAGTTGGATACTTTAGAAATCAAACAAAGTAAAGTCGATTTCAATGATTTTCTTCCTGTTGCTCATCAGATTATTAATCTTGACCTCGATACCTGCAAGCTTAAAAATACGGCGAGTCTAAAGCATTATAAGCGTTTAGAACTCATAGAGGTAAGGGACGGGTATTTTCACGGAAAAGAGATCAAAACGCTGAATAAGCTCAAACGTCTTTTGCCTTTGAAGAACCATCTTAAAAAATTATGTATTTGGGAGAATGATATAAAAGGCATTAAGCATATAGAAAAATTTACAGCTTTGGAGTCGCTATTGCTGTTAGATGCCTCGGTAAGAAATACGGAGCGTATATTTTCAATGCCTTCCCTAAAAAGGTTGAATATCAGCATTGAGAATAAACAAAAATGTACTTTTAATTTAAAAGGCATACGGAATATAGAATGGCTGGTGGTGCATGCCGACAAGAAGGTGAAGCTTAAGGGGTTGAAACACCTTAAGCGTTTGGAAAGGCTGGAGCTTGAAGAATATAAATCCAGTGCCCGAAATATACATCGCCTTAAAGCTTTAAAGTATTTTAAATGCAATTCGGTAACAGATATCAATAAAGTGGGTACCATTAAGACACTCCAAACCTTGGTGCTTGACATCTCCGAAGAGTATAATGTGAAAGGTTTGGAGCAATTCCCCAATTTGGAGTATTTGTCGATACGGGGAGGTGGAGAAATCTCTTTGGGCAAGATGGAAAAACTGAAAGTGCTGGATATGGAGGGTGGATATCCGGAAAAAATGGATTTCCTAACGAACCTTCCAAACT
The DNA here is from genome assembly GCF_036492835.1 of Fulvitalea axinellae. Classification (GTDB taxonomy): domain Bacteria; phylum Bacteroidota; class Bacteroidia; order Cytophagales; family Cyclobacteriaceae; genus Fulvitalea; species Fulvitalea axinellae. The sequence goes on from NZ_AP025315.1 coordinate 400,329, forward strand.
TGGAGAAACTTGATTTGGGATTGAATGGCTTTAAAGAGGTTCCTAACCTTGAAACGTTGACTAACCTTAGGGTTTTAAGTCTTGCCGAAAATAGTATCGAGAATATAGAAGGGCTACAACATTTGAAGCGCCTGGAACAGTTGAATTTATTTTGTAACGATATTTCTGATATTCGGATACTTAACACATTGCCTAACCTAAAAGAGGTAAACCTAGCGGGTAATCCGATTGCATTGGAAAAGAAAGACATTAAAGCCCAACTCAAAAAAACTGAAATAGCGATTTTCTACAGCCTACCTTATGTGCCTTTTAGGATATGGAAAAACGATTATTTCAATGTCTAAAAATTGAAACTGTGTGCGGTTGTTTACGGCTTAGAAAAACGGCCATTGAATCAGGACTCAATGGCCGTTTGTTTTTGTCGAAATATGGTTTGATATCCACCTAAATAAGTTTCATTACCAGTAGCCTATTTTTCGGACTGTACCTGTGGCCTTATTTGGCTTAAAATTGTCGGATCCTTTATTTTATGGTCTTCCGCCAATAAGAACGCTTTTGACAACACCAAAGACAAACCATGGTCTCCCTCAAATGGCACGAATATCTTTTCGGTTATATCCTTCTTACCTCTTGATTGAACAATACACAGATACTCTTCATTGGGTTCCATTAAGATATTAGAGCTTCCTATATGGATCTTATATGTTCTGTATTTTCCTTTTACCACTAAGAATCTGCCCTCTACCCTAGCGACTTTATTGATTTTAAGCCTAGGAATCAGGCGCTCCAATAAATCTTTCCTAGTTTGGGAAATCTCTGATAAATCTCCGAAAAGATAACTGCGCCAATATGATTGTACTTCCGGAGTAACTCCGGAATCTTGCCATTCTGGATCATTGCCAACGCTGGCCACCCCTACAAAAAGATCAACGTCACGCATGATTTCAGAAAACACAACCGCAGGTATATCAATCAGGCTTATTGTATCGTCCGAATCGATTTTCAGAAAACGTACTTGGTCAGTACTCACATAGGCCAATATTCCCGAATCTGTAACCCCGTGGTCTGTTTCCACGCCACTTGTCCAAAATTGGGCCTTTAGCCCGTGTTCGGGCAGAAGTATTTCCGCAAAATCAGACGCTTGATAATCCCACGCTCCGGTTAGTTCCGCTTTCCAACCACGCACTCTTGCCAAATTCACATATTGGTGCTGTTTTAAAATGTGCGCGGCCATACGGTTACTGTATAATCCGGTATCTTTCTCGGCGTCGGTGAGTATATACACTTCTCTGTATGCCTGCTTTACCGGTTGGCGTATCTCGTTGTTTACCAAAAAATCTCGCCAAGCACCTACCTCTTCTACGGAAGCGATGGATGGATGCCATAATTTCACGGTATCATTTTCCGATGGCGCAAACACTTCGCCTTTTGCGTCTATCCATTTCTTTCCAAAGTAGATTCCTATACGGGTAGAAATATTCGTATTTTCAAAAACCCATATCAGTCGTTTGGTAAAAAAGGAAATCAATCCGTGTTCCAGATATTGTTTTTCAAAATTGACCCAAGCCCATTTTCTATCGGACCTAAACATTCTGTCTATCCTGTCTCTTTGTGTCGCACTGGTTTGGTCCAACTGTTTTTTTGAAGCTTTTAGCTTCTTAAGCTGATCAGCAAAGTCCTTTTTCACGAAAGCGGGAACGGTTTTTTGCTGTGAGCCATCTGGTTTATACCAATGAATAGATGACTTTCCGGGACCGTCGAATTCCAAAGAAGCCCGGTAATCCGAAAAATGAAATTCTGATTTCCCGTTTACCAAACCAAAATCGTCTACGGCCAAGTCCGCTATTTCGTCAAGGGTTAGTCCCATTTCTTTGGCTGTGATTCCCAAAAACTTCTCAATAGTTTTTTTGCCGCTCGCTTGTTTGATCCTGATGCTTAACCTAGCTAATTGGGCGACTCCTTCAAGGACTTCGAATCTGGATAACGCAAATATGCAGGCATTGCCCAAAGCCGCCGACAAAGCGCCTATTTGAGGATATTTTTTATAACAACGTTCGGTAAGGTTACCTAAATCAAATGCCAAGGCTGCGTTATTGCACAATGCGGTAGTCCAGATTATACCTTTCAGTATATCTATATTCGGAGGAATAATGAAATCGTAATATTGCTCTTGATACGTATATCCGGATCGGTGGATATCCAAAGTGATCAGCTCCGGTTTGATCCCCAAAATATGTTTTACCCATTCGGAAATACCAGTTATGAATTCTTCTTTACCTATCGAATCTACAATTGGCTGTGCCAGTTCCAAGTATTTCGCTTTGGGTTGCGCTCCTTTCGCTGTTTTTGCCAATGCTATCAAACGAAACCAATCGGAACGTTTTTTATCCGAAGCCAAACCGTCTAGCCATTTTCTGGAATAAAGGGCGAAACTGTCTTCTCCCATAAAATACTCCGGCTTCACTCCTTCCGGATGTTCTTCATCCGACAAGATCTCATCAATCAATTCCAGACACCGGAATTGGTTATTCAGATCAAGATAACTGTATTGTTTTCTAATACTGTCAGCGAGTGCGTTCAAAGCCTTTACCGTATTTTCACTCGGCAGGCGATCTTTATAACGGGGTTTGATGTTATTTAAAAATGTACTTATTGGCCATGACGATACTATATATGGCTCCCAGCACCTTGAATGTCGTATAGAACCCAATATTTTGGCTACCTCATCTTCATTAGCCGAAGAAGCCAGCGAAGGTTCCCCCAAAAAGAATATCGCATAAGAAATAGCTGTCGTAACGCTTCGGTCTTTTTCCGTTGAGGTGGGATGGTGACTTACCACAGGATTCAGGTCATTCCTGCCGATATTGACGCAGTACAGTAAGAATTCAATTTTTTGGCTATCAGGCCAACTTTTGATATGGTTTTTATATTCTGGTAAAGCCCAGATATCTTTACGTTCATAGTATCTCTTCCACCCTCCATGGACAGGCGGAAGGGAGTTTATAATGGAAGATTTGAATAGGTTTAACTTATCGTCATTGAATGACAGTCGATATTTTTCTTGATCTAAAAAATTCATGTCAAAAGTATTTTCAATAGATGATATACCTTGTGAAGCAAAATATAAAAGGACTTAAAAGTACTGGCGGTACAAGGTTGGTAACAGGTAGTTTATCGCTCGGGAATTATAAACTTATACTGTCAGGCACGAAAAGTAAAAGCCTAACCTCCTACCAAAGAAACTAACTTTATGAACGTTACAACGGTATCGGGTTTTAACTTGACAAGGGTTTCCAAGCTTTCGGGCTGAACATTATCTACAAGTATGAAAAAACCATTTTTCTGATAAGCGTCCAACGCTACGTAGACTTGCTTTTCGGCATCGAGATACTTCTTGCCTTTCGGGCCGTTAAGGAGGCTTTCCTTTTTTTCCGGCTGTATCAAGCGGTTATGATGCACATTATTTGAATCATTTTTTAGAGCAACTTCTCTTTTTACTCTTTCCGTAATAATGTCTTTTACTGTGACCTCTTCCGCATCAAACTCGAAGGTCTGCTCTTGTATTCCTATCCCCGACAGGTTCTCGTCTTTTATTGTAACTCTCATCATTTCCCTTTAGTGAAAAACCAGTTATCAAGCCCCCATATTTCGTAATCGCAAGAACGGAAATTATTGTTTTTTCATTGTCACGGTTTATGGGGTAAAAATTGAGGATCATTCAGTAGTGATAAGGGGTCGTCTTAAAAGCTAAAAATCACTTAAAACCATAATTATACATTGAAGATATTGGGAAGAACGTAATCCTAAATATTTTTTAGAAAAAACGATAGGCGTGGTTTGTTTATATACGACTCTAGAAAGAAATGATAAATAATGTGGCAAAAAAGAGCACAAACCTGTATGTTGCATATATTTTATTGCTAAATACTACTAATGATCGTGATCGCATTCCAATCAATTTTCGCTAAGAGAAAAACGATATTATGAGACTTCTTTTTACAATAAAACAGGTAGGCAAGCGAAAACCATTTTTGTCCAAAAAAGAGATAATCTTTCCAGATGCTGAAGCCAAGGAGTATTCCTTAGAGGAACTATTAACAATTATAGTGCATCAACAAGTCAGGGTATTTAATGAAAAAAGGGAAGAGCTGATTCTTTCCAGGCTTTTGGAGGGTTCTGGAGTTACGCTTGAGAATCCAAAGAGTAACGTTTTATCCAAAAAGAAAATTGACGATCAAGCAATCTCCGGAAAAGTGACTTTTGGCGATATGGAAAACCTAAAACTGGCCGATGTGCAAGAGGCTATTGAAACCATGAAGCTTGCCATCAAAGACGGACTGGTAGCGATTTTCCATAACGGCGAGCAATTAGACTTGTTAACGGATAGACTCCAAGTAAAGGATTTTGACGAGTTCACTTTTGTGCGACTTACCTTTTTGGCGGGAAGTACTTATTGAGCATCAATTCTTTTTTAGGCGATAAGTACTTTTTGAGTAACAAGTCATAACCCCACAACAGTTGGTTTGAATATTATTTTATGTATTTCAGTTTATTGATATGGACAAGAGTTTTTTAGAGACAAGGTTGAAAACCGCTTATTTCAGTGGTTTGAGGAAGGATATTTTTAATAATAATGAAAGAGAAGGAATTAGGTTAAGTAAAGAACACAAGCAATTCATTCAAGATCTGATCGATCCCAAAAGGAAAGGTAAGGGAGAAGAAAATTACCATGACTTATATCTGCAAGAGGGCCATGAGAAAGTGCGCCATTATGCGGAATTATTGGATCGGTTAGATACCGATAATAGTTTTGACGGTGAGTATTTCAATATATTGGAATATTGTTTTGGTAAGGAATACGCTACTTATTTGGCAACATTTTTTAGAAAGATGCCTTCCTTGCCTTACCTCACAGGTTGGGAAAGGAAAAGTTTCCGGATTACTTACACGGAAAATGAGGATATTAGAAGAAGGATCTTTGCCAAGCAACTTAATTTTTTGGTTGAGGCTATAATAAACAATAAATACGACCTGACGCTTGAGGAACTCGTAGCGAACAGTAATGATTATCACCTCAGCTCCTTCCCTATAGCCGAACTTTTAGCTGGAGCGATCAATAATGGCAATACGCAGATAGAGCGACTGCTTATAGATATAGTAATGGGAAACCATGAAACTTATAAAGTAAGCAGAGAGGTCCTTAAGGCTTTACTTTTTTCCGAATCCAGAGAAGGTATCGAAGCGATAAAAAAGTTGCTTGTAGCCGCGCAACGACAAGAAGGCTTGCGCCAAACAATCCTGGAAGTGGTTGACCAATGTTCGATAGAAGTATTTAAAGAGTTCATCATACTAATCAATAGGGAGCAAATGTACCGTTTTGCGGCGGTGGTCAGAGCGTTTGATGTATGGACGGGCTTAATGATCAGTGCCGAAAAACAGAGCCTTGTAAAAAGGTGCTTTCAGTTGGCCGAACACTTTTTGGAGGAACCCGATACTATTCCCGGCGCTATCATGAGTAACGATAGTATTGAGGCTTATTTGGCGCTTTGGGCTTGCGCTTCGGAGAACTCAGGTCTTGAATTAGGTCAATATCTCTCGACGTTAGCGGAAGATGAAAAGTCGCAAAGAAAGCTGCTGGCGTTTTATTTGGCCAAAATGACTCAAATTGATCCGTATAAAAAATTGGTATCGCAAAATAACCTGGATCACCCCGATATTTCGGTAAAGATAGGCGCATTAGATCTTTACAACGAGTTTGTGAAGGAGGTATCCGAACAAGAGAAAAAAGACTACATACGCATTTGTTCCGAAATTATTACGGAGATTCCTAAGGACGGTATTGGGCTAAATACGAAATTATTCGCCTGGCAAGAAAGAAGAGTTAAGTCTTCCGAGATAATTTGGCTTATGTCTAACGCATTGGACTATGGCAAGGAGAGCGATTGTGAATTGATTTATCCTATATATGATCTGGTTGACGCCGATGCCAGATCAATCATAGTTAATAAAATATTGCCATACACTTACTTCAAAGGATACAATATTAAACCACACCAAAGAAGCTTTGCTTTCAGGATATTAACCGACAAATCGTCTTATATCAGAGAACGGGCGCTGGAAACCATTAAAAAAACGGAAATCAAGCAGGATGAGCTCCCGGTATTTGTCAGCTTGCTTAAAGGTAAATCCCAATCCGTAAAAGACGCTGTTTATAAAATTATTTTTGACAAAAATAAACAATACAAACTCTGGGTAACGGATAGCTTACTGAGCAAAAAGTCAATAGAGCAACGACTTGTCGGATTGGATTATCTTTTAAAATTGAAAAGCGGGGAATCCGATTTGGATAAGACAATAACGGGGCAGGAAGGTATTGGGCTTAATACGGATACTACTTTTAGACAATGGATTGAATCCAAAACAGCCCAATTCATACAAAACCGCCCGAAGCCTACCGCAAAAGAAAAGGACGCTTTGGCCCTATTGCAATCCCATGGTAAGGAAGACGCAGAAGCGACTTACGCCAATGGATACGGAAAATTGTATGACCCTTCTAAAGTGACTCTGCTGCAGGATGATAAAGTAAATAAAGACACTCTTAAGGGAATTATTCAAGAGAATGGAATTCCTGTATTGTATAAAGACCATACGCTTAACGAATACTATACGGACAGTTTTAGGCCCTCCAAATCAATTGAAGATATAAATAAGGATATCCGCACTCTTTATGACTTGTTTGTCAACAACTTCGATTTTGAATACACAAGCGTAAGCGAATGGGGATCGGAAGTATGTTTGTTGTCGAATGGGTTTAAATATCTAGTCCGTGAAACGGATTCGGACAAAGATGAATTCGTTCTGGAGAACTATCCTTTGGCTGAAGTTTGGGATGAATGGTACGCCAATTCGGGACTCACTCCGTTGGATTTGTGTTTTATTTCTTTAAACAATAAAGAAAGGATAGACGAAAAAAGTCCCGGTGCCATAAAAAGAAGTTTCAAAAAGACCTTAAGTAATTTAGGCTCTTTTATCCCGGAATATAAAATTGAAACTCCTTATAAATCGAGATATTACTATTCTAATCCACTCTATAATATTATACACTTATTAAGCAAAAAATATCCTTATGAAAGAAAAGAGGAGTTTTGGCTGTCTTGTCTCGCTTCGGCATATTATGCTGTTGATCCTGAGGAATATAGTTCGAAAATAGAAAGGAAGTATTCGGGAAAAGTCAATTGGACGGGTCTTCCTTTAATGAGCCGTTTACAAAAAGAAGTTGAAAATTATGATACCCTGAATGACGAACTTTTTAAATCGTATTGGAAGCTTGACAATTGGAGAATAAACTTCCGAAAGTTTGAAGAGCTTAACCGTGAGGGGATCCGCAATTATAGTTTTTATCTGAGGGCATACGAGTTAGGACTCATTACGGTGGATGACCTTTATTGGAAATCATTCGAAAAAAACGCCGTAAGCGTTTTGAGCAGTTCCCGTAAAGTAAAAAGGAATTACTACAGAGAGGTGCTTCAGCCCGAAGATTACGAGCGATATCCTGTATTGAACGAACTGAAAGAAAACGTTATCAACAGAATCATTCAGATTGAGCTGTCGCGTACGGTGTCTGAGACTTCTGTCACTAAACTGATTACGTCAGTCAATGAAGTGCGGGGTGTGGATTACCTGTTTGATTTTATCGCCAAATTAGGAAAAGAGAAATTGGTTAGGGGTTATATCTCTTCTTATTCCAATTCGGTTTCCCTAGCCGAAACTATGTCGCATTTGATCCGAAACTGCCACCCGAAAACCGATGACACTCAGGCACAATTCAATCAGCATATCAAAAAAAGCAAGCTAACGGACCAGAAGCTTCTCGACATCGTTATGTATGCGCCACAATGGCTGAACTTTGTCGAAAATTATTTGGGATGGAAGCTATCCTCGGCGGTTTGGTGGCTTCAGGCCCATACCAAAGACGATACGACTAACCCTTCCGAAGAGAGTATAGCCATGTATTCGAAGCTTTCCCTGAACGATTTCAGCAATGGCGCTGTAGACGTGGATTGGTTCAAGAAAGCGTATAAAGAGTTGGGCAAGAAAAAATGGGACATGGTATACAAGTCCTCTAAATTCCTAAGCATGGGAGGACAAAAACGGGCCCAACTATATGCGGACGTATTATTGGGTAAAACCAAGATTACCGAAGTAAGGAAAAGAATAGTGGATAAACGTAATCAGGACTATCTGAAAGTATACGGATTGGTGCCTTTGAGCAAAAAAGTTCCTGAGAAAGACGTATTGAACCGTTATCAGTTCCTGTTGAAATTTTTGAAAGAAAGCAAACAGTTTGGCTCGCAACGACAAGCCAGCGAAAAGCTTTCGACCCAAATTTCCATGGAGAATCTCGCGCGTACCGCAGGGTATGCCGATCCGATAAGACTTACTTGGGCAATGGAAGCCAAAGAGGCTACGCAGATTATGCGAAACTCAGTGGTGGAAATCGATGACGTTAAAGTTCGCATTCAAATAGACAATTCAGGAAATGCGGGATTATTAGTCGAAAAAGCGGGAAAACATCAAAAATCAATACCAGCCAAACTAAGAAAAAATAAAGATATCGAAGCGTTGAAGGCCTCGGTCAAATCGCTGAAAGAACAATACAAAAGAGCGAAAATAAGCCTGGAAGAAGCGATGATATCGGGAGACGGTTTTGAATTGTCGGAATTCAGAAATTTAATGGAACACCCCGTAATTCATCCATTGGTCAAAGATTTAGTATTAGTATCTGGAGAAAAACACGGGTTTTGGAAAAACGGCCAACTCCATACCGCTTTGGACAGGATCTTTGAATTGGCGGACAACGATAAATTAAGCATAGCGCACTGTACCGACTTGTACGCAACCGGAGAATGGAGCGACTATCAGAGATATTGTTTTTCCAATAGTGTCAAACAACCGTTCAAGCAAATTTTCCGTGAACTGTATTTGCCGACAGCGGATGAAAAGCAAGAAAACGACAAGTCTCGTCGATATGCTGGTCACCAAATTCAGGCAAACAAAACTTTGGCTTTGTTAAAGGGGCGTGGTTGGATAGTCAACCATGACGAAGGACTTCAGAAGATTTTTCATCGGGAAAATTTTATAGTTAGTTTACTGGCTTACGCCGATTGGTTTTACCCTAGCGACGTGGAAAGCCCAAGTATCGAAGCGGTAGAATTTTATCAGAAATCATCGTGGAAACGACTGATGATAACGGATATAGACAAAAGGGTTTTCTCCGAAATTATGAGAGACTTAGATCTGGTAGTATCAGTGGCCCATGTAGGCGATGTTGATCCAGAAACCAGTCAGTCGTCTATGGAATTACGCGGAGCTATTGCTAGGGAAACAGCCTCGTTGTTTAAGTTGGACAATGTGGAAGTGAAGGCGAGCAACGTGATAATAAAAGGAGTCCATCAGCAGTATTCATTGCATCTTGGCAGTGGAGTGGTGCATGTGATGGGAGGAACGGCTATGAATATCCTGCCGGTGCATTCGCAACATCGAGGAAAAATATTCCTCCCGTTTGTTGATGAGGATCCGAAGACAGCGGAAATCATTTCTAAAATGTTATTGCTTGCCAAAGACGAAAAAATTCAGGACCCTACTATCGTTCAGCAGATAATGAACGCTTAAATGGTTTAGATTTTAGGAACATTATTCAAAATCCGAAAAGTCCCTGTCAGTTGTTTACTGGCGGGGACTTCTTATTTTTAGAGCAGGAATCAAAAGGCTAAGGCTCTCACATTATGATGGAAAGATTTAATGTTTTGAAATACGTTTTATGCCTGCTCATTACGGCAAGTTGCGCAAAAGAAGAGAAACGGCTGGAATTGGAAAAAGGGATGGTCGTAATCACAGGAAGGGTAAGCAATTTGGATGAGGGCGCCCAAATGATCAGGTTTGCGGCCGAAAGCACAATTGAATCCATCGAGAAGACTGCCATTATTGACTCTTTAGGGAATTTCAGGCTGAAAATAGAGTTATATCATCCCCAGAATGTACAAGGATTTTTAAAAAAAAGTATTATAAAACTGTATCTCCGGCCATTCGACAGCATTCATCTAGACATTGACGCCTCCCTTTTGTCAAAAGAAAGAATTCCTGATTTTAGAATAACAGGGACAAGCCCCGATGCGGAAATCTCTAATGAAATACAAAAGTACTTACAGTATTGCGGGGAGCATGGATTCAATCCGGACACAAAAGTAAAGTCAACCAAGGAGTTTCTTCAAATATTAAAGGAACAGATCAACTTGCAAGACTCCATCCTTCAAACCTTTTCCAAAGAATATAACCCTTCAATGGAGTTTGAAGACTGGGCAAAAAAAGACATCAAATACGGCATTGCTAATTACCTCCTCCAATACAAATTCGCTAATCAGGGTTATGAAGGTGATTTGTTTGATAAATCGATTTTCCCAATAAATGATGACGACGCGATTGTCTCCAGTCTTTATCCTCTGCATTTAAAACATTATGCGCTGAATGTAGGGATATGGCAAGATAGTGTTACGCTTAATCATCTAAAAACGAATAACAACGTCGAAGCATATCGACGATGTATGGAGACAATTATAAGTAGTGTTGAGGAAGGCTTGAGCAGAGACATAATGAGTTTTAAGTTATTGTCAGGTTTGTTGAATGAGTCATATGAAGATTACGAAATCGTATCTGTGAAAATTGACTCTTATATAGAAAATGGATTACTAAAAAAGGTTTTATCTGATAAAGCATACGGTTATAAAAATCAAAAAGCTTTAGACATCTCATTTTTTGATTCGGATAGGCAGGGAGAAAAGAAAATAACAAGGGATTTTTGGACTGAATTAAAAGAAAAACATAAAGGAAAAGTGGTGTATGTCGACATTTGGGCTACTTGGTGTGGACCTTGTAGAGGGGAAATCCCGCATGCGATTAAATTGCATAATTATTTTAAGGGAAAAGATATTGCCTTTGTTAACCTGTGTTTGGCCTCAGACAAGGACGAATGGTTGAAAATGATTAAAAACAGCAACATTAAAGGGGATAATTATTTTTTCAATAAGGCCCAAGAACAGTTACTAAGAGATCAATTACAATTTGATGGTTATCCAACGTATTTAATCACTGACCTTTCGCTCGCCTTTCCTATTGCAATTTTGGAAATTATATGATAAGTGACCGATTTTTGAAAAATGAAAAGGAGAGACGGATTTGAATTATACACGGATTATCTTATTGCCAGTCGAGGGCAAGCCACCTCAACAGGGCTCTCAGCATCTTTGGACAATCAGATTCCCCATGATTATTTCAGCGACCTCCTCAAGCAACCGGACATGGACCAAAAGGCTTTTTGGAAAGAGGTGAAGTCTTTCGCCAGGAGTATTGAGGGCGAAGAGGCGGTTTTGAGTATCGACGATTGCATTGTCCACAAGCCTCATTCCTCGGAAAACGACATCGTAGCTTATCATTTCGACCATACTGTAGGCAAAGCGGTCAAAGGGATCAACTCCCTTAACTTTCTTCTGAGCAATACCGTGGAAGGACAAACGGTTAACTGTCCGGTCGCTTATGAGATCGTCCACAAGACGGTGAAATACATAGACAAGAACGGGAAGGAAAAGCGTAAAAGCGAGAAAACGAAAAATGAGATGGTACTGGAAGTTTTACACCGTCTAAACTTTCTGAACAAACTGGTTTTCAGGTACATTCTTTTCGATACGTGGTTCACCGCCAGCGATACGCTGAAGTATATTCATTACAAGCTCAAGAAGGTTTTCGTTTGCCCGCTGAAGAGCAACAGGAATATAGCAATGAGCGAAAAGGACAAAAACGAGGGCAAATTCATTCACGTTTCGGATGCGCCTATTGAAAGCGGTCAAGTGAAGCGGGTGTGGGTCAAGGGAGTTGATTTTCCTGTCACGCTCGCCAAACAAGTCTTTACAAACAGGGACCGGTCGACCGCGGAACAATGGCTGGTTACCAACGGGGAGAACATGGCTTTCGAGGATATCGTAGCGATCTACCAAAAACGGTGGAAAGTCGAGGAGTTCCATAAGTCGCTCAAGCAAAACACGATGTTAGGCAAGTCTCCCACAAAGATGGAGATTACCCAATTGAACCACATCTTCGCTTCCATGATCGCCTACATAAAACTGGAAAAACTGAAGGTTAAGGAGAAGCTGAATCACTTTGCGATAAAATCAAAATTGTATTTGAAGATGATAAAGGCTGCCATGGAAGAACTTGACGCCTTGCGGTCGGCCTGAAATATATTCATTAAGAATCGCTCTCCCAAATGCAGGGAGAGCGAAAGTTCAGTTAATCATTGATAAAAATGGGAAGTTGGTAAACAAAAATGCTTCAAGACCTTCTTCCGGAGAAAATATAAAACGAGAATTAAATAACTGGATTCAGAAAGATGTCTTGTAAAATAAGGGGCTGTTCAACCTTTTATTACTAGGCACATTGGACGCATATGTATCTTTCATTCCGGCGGTTTCATATCAGATGCACTCGAATATTAATTGGGGTGGATTTGTGGGCAAAACACTTAGAACTTGAAACAAAGTTGCCTGGTTAATCACACAAGTTTTTGCTGAATCACCCGGCATACGACAGTTCATGAAACAAGAGACTATGGAAGATCAAGAGATGACCACACTCGTTTTACCCACTTTAGATACTTTTCTCAATGATAAATGGGAAATGACTAAAGGTATCACAGGACCCTATTTTTCTACTGTATGGGAGTTATACCCGAATCAGGAATTCCAGGTGATTATAATATTGGGTCGATATGAAATTGTAGATAAAAAGATCAATATAAAAATAAGTTGTCAAATCGAAGACGCTAACGGAAATGTCGTGATACCGCAAGTGTTCAAAAGGCAATTGCAAGCCGATGATTTGGAAGGAGAAATAGGGATGATTCTGATGCCGGAACTTCCTAAGTTTAGTTTTGGCCCTGAACATAATGAGGGAGAGTACTATATCGTGGTTCGCAGAAATGACGAAAATACCGATGAGGAGGAGGAAATAATAAAACGCAAGATCACGTTCAGCAAAAAAAGCCCTAGCCAGTTTAACGAATTGGACGGAACGTTGGAAGAGTGGAGACAAAATTATTATTTAGATCCCAAGCCGACCGAATTAATATCCTCTTATTTCAAGTCCATGGAAGAAATAGGGATTAATAACGACGCCAATATACTGTTTTATGTAGAGGCGTTTAATAACGCTCTTTTTTTGGTGGACGATGTCAATCAATTGTTGCTTAAAGGGGAGATTTCGAGAATGGAACGAAACGCTTTGATCATGCTGATGGCTAGGTCCAAATACGAAGACGTTGACTTGGAAGGGTTTTGGAAAGAGGAGTTGGAGGTATTGCATGAAATAAGGGACGAAGGAGTTTATAACCCTCTATACGTGGAGCAAATAGGCCATCCCCGGGGCTTGGATATGCTGTGGAGTCTGTTTTTCGCAAACGGTAAATACGAGAATATTGAGAAAATTATTTCGGTATTGAATTATAAGAAAGGCAAAGATTTAGAAAGTATAAAGAGCCTTGGCGAAGAGGAACAAATACAATTTGCTTTCGGGATGGCAAGCGCATGGTCTTTGGGGGAACACGGAATGGATCACCCGATGGTAAAAGTTTATATTCAATATACGTTGAATAGGCCCGATATTTCAGATTATTTGAAAGAGGAATTGACCTCTATTCTTTCGGAGATTGACGAGGCGGAGGAAATCGAAGAATAGTAACCCTGAATGTGGTTAGCGATTAATTAAGACTGTCTATCGTTCTGCTGAAAGCAAAATATCCGTTTCCAGTTAATGCCCTGAAAACTCTGTATTCTCCAAAATCTGTTCAGATAGGCAATCACAATGCTTATGAATAAGATTGAAGTGGAATATTGAAGTAATCAGGGCTATTTTGTCATGTACATAGAATTTTGATATATGAGAGAGGTAGAAACCATAGACGATTTCAACAAATATTTTGGGATGCCAGCTCCTATTCTTAAGGATATCAGTGTGGGAAAATACGACGATATCGAGCGGCAAAGACCTGCGTCTCCACCAATACATCCTAGAATCTATAGAATATCATTAAAGTATGATTTCGAGAAGCCGGACATCAATAATATAGCGGAAGAGGATATTGGTGAATGGCAGATATTTTTCTCGGCTCCCGGGACCGAACTGGAATGGAAATTAGACAAGCCCACGTCCGGGTATTATATCCATATTTCGCCGGAACTATTGGAGAACAATCAGCATTTGTCTTTTAACTTCCTTCATTACGGAATGCACGAAGCACTGTTTCTTACCAAACAGGAAGAAAAGCGTCTGATTACTTTGTTTGATGATACCTTAAAGGAATATGATGCCCAAAACGATTCGTTGGATGTTCTTATGGCTTATATAAATCTTATTTTCAGCTATATCCAGCGTTTTTATTTGAGACAATTCGGTTCGAAAAACGATAACTATCACCATTTAAGCCAAGCGTTTATCACGGAATTGAATCAGTATTACGCCGAAAACGCTGAGGTAAAGGAATATCCCAACGTAGGTTATTTTGCCGAAAAGCTGAACGTGTCCACAAATTATCTGAGTGATATTGTAAAGGTAAATACCAAGAAGACGGCTAAAGAGCATATCAATAAGTATATACTGAAGCAAGCCAAACGTTTGCTTGATGTCCGGAAACACTCAATCTCCGAAATCGCTTATATATTGGGTTTCGAATATCCCAACTACTTCGCTAGATTTTTTAAAAGAGAGCTAGGCTACTCACCTTCCCAGTACAAAAAATCGATTGTCAGTAAATAGTATCCGTTATCCAGTAAAAAGTATCCGTTACCGGGCCTGCCCCTGCCCTACTTTTGTGTCATCGAAAATGAATAAATATTTCGGGGCTTAGGGTACGGACAGAATCGATGCCTTCATTAATGCTCCGATAAGTTTATACGTTGTAAACAGATAATAGGAGCATTAAGATGAAAAATATACTGATAATCAACGCACACCAAAAGTACCCTTTCGCAGAAGGAAGACTAAACGCAAGCTTGGTAGAAAAATCGAGAACGTTTTTCGAAAGCCGGGGCGACAATGTCAAGATCACGACTATGGAAGATGAGATTGACATTGAGAGCGAGGTGGAAAAACACGTTTGGGCCGATGTGATCATGATTCAAACGCCCGCTTATTGGATGGGTGTGCCTTGGGCTTTCAAAAAATACATGGACGAAGTGTATTCGACCGGAACCATGGGTAAGCTCTGCGATAATGACGGAAGGACAAGCAAAGAGCCGAAAAAGAATTACGGTTCCGGGGGCCAATTGAAAGACACGAAGTATATGCTTTCGATTACGTTCAATGCGCCGGAAGAGGCGTTTAACGATCCGGAAGAATATCTATTTCAAGGCAAATCGGTTGATGATCTATTCTTCCCTTTGCATATGTGTATGCGATTCTTCGCCGCAGAAGCCTTACCGACTTTTGTGTGCTATGATGTTATCAAGAACCCGGAGGTCGAGAATGATTTTTTGAGGTTTGATAATCATCTCAATGGGTTGTTTAAGGAAAGATTAGAGTCTCGTACTAAATAAAAGCGTAGAGAAGGAGGGCTTATTTAATCATCAAAAACGGGTTATGCGGTTTGTAAGCGTAACCCGTTTCTATATATAGATCAAATGAGAAACAATAACAATAACCAATTATAAATCAGTAGATTATTTAGTACAAACTTGCACTAAGTTTGTCCCCTACTCTTTGTTCATCAGCGCAAGCTTTCCTTTATTGTAGCTATGCCACAGCTCAATATCTATCATAGAGCCCAAATTTTCCTCGGTATACAAGCGGGAAAGACCGATGCTACTATAGCGAAGGCTATAGGAGTACATCGGTCTACCGTAGGGCGAGAGATTGAGCGCAATGGTGGCCGTAAGACCTATGATCTTTGGAGTGCCCAACGTGCCCGGGATTTACGACAAGGCCAAGCTGTTAAAGCCCGGATGCTTTTTGGCGGTGGTGTGCTTTTTAATTCCCGTTTACGTAAACTGAATTTGAAATACGCCCACCTCTCCCACTGTCATATCCATTGGTATGACCAAGACTCGTTTCCCTATCGTTTTGCCCGCTTGGCGGAGGCTTATCGTTACCGTCCCTATAAGGTTAACTTTTTTAAACGAAAGACTAATCAATTCAAAAGATTTAATGTTCTTAAACTCGACTTTGACCTTACTGAAAAAAAGGGGGGAAAGGGCAAAAACACCTTTCAGCAAAACGAGGACAGTCATATTTATCGGCTTATCACTGCCGATGTTCGGAATAACTATGCCCTTACGGTGCCTGTACAGTGGCTTTCTGCGTAAGGACGTCTTGTTTTTTTCATTATTCCCTTTTTTCCGTATCAATTACACATTCGTTTCTCGGGATAATTATTCTCTGTTCCTTGTCGCTTACTTTGAAAATAGTCCTTTGGGCTGGTTATACAGACCTTGTTGCGTTTTAATAAGATCTTCCGGAGACATTATAAGCGAAAGAGATAACCACATAACTATAGAAATACAAAGTGAATGTAATGAGTGATGAACCCTTTACTGAAGTGTATCAATGACTGTTTGTGTTATGAAGTTTTTTTCAAACGATGCTATAAGTATATTTATGACAGATAAATATAAATTTTTGCAGCTAAGGCATTTGCCCGAAAATATAGTAGAGTAAATGAAAAATGAATTTATAGAAGTAACTGGAGAGGGAGAGTATCAAGAGAGAATAGAAAAGTATATCTTGGAATTAAGAATAGAAGTTAGGGCCTCTGATGAGGAAAAGGCTTTGAAAGATGTTTTTTCCTTAAAAGATAAAACCGTTATAGAACTTAAGCGTGCGGGACTAGCTACCGATAATATAATTGATGGAGGGCATGAGCTTTGGAAGCCTTGGTACGGAAGGAAAAAGACAGGGAAATGCGCTTACTATAAATTGATTCTTGAAACCGGGGACGAGAATCTTTTAAGCAAGTCAATTGAAAGGGCCACATTGCTGTTTCAAGAGCAAAGGTTTAATATGACGTATGAAATGAAACAGCCTAAATACGAAAACCCTATAGAAGCGGAAAAGCAGGCTATCAATGACGCGTTTGAAAATGCGATGAAAAAAGCGTCCGCAATTGCTGTATCGAGTAGTATTGAAATAGGAAACCTCTTGCAGGTTACTGAATTATCCAAATCAAAAAGAAATTCAGGATCATACGGAGATGAGGATTGGTTCGGTGATGAATCCAGGTTTGGAAGTGCACTTGTAGCGGGAGCGGCGGAAGAGGACAATCCCGCCATGAAAAAAACCGAGCGGACTGTCTGGATTCGATATAAGTTCAGATTCGAGATAAATCAAGTAACATAAAAGCACTGATACAAAGATAGTATTGCCGAGGGTTGTTGCGCACAACGACTTTGGGTACTTAACAATGTTAGTGAGTCGGATAACACTTTATAGACTTACTGTATGCATAAAGAAATAAAATGAGAATAGAACAGATAGAAGAAAACTTTAAAATTGATATTGGGGCGCCAATGCCCACCATTCTGTCAAATGAATACAGCCTTTATCTGATCTTTTACATCAGAGATGTCGATCCGAATTGGGACGGAAAGTCGGTGAAGGTTCGGAATAAAAAGAATAACGGAATCGTAACTGTAAAATTTGACGGATTCACTCAGTACAAATTCGGGAATCCGAATGATGAGACAATAGATGGGCACCCGTTATATAAATTCGGACTTGAACCTTATTCGATTCAAAAGGTAATCGGATCGGAATGGATAAAAGAGTTGATGAAAATGAATTCTGTTCATCCGGCCCATAAGGACGAATATTTTAAGGACTACGAGCATTTCATTTTCTTCTTCCATGATACTTGTCTGGAAGTAGTGGCAACAGGCTATTCATTTGAAAAAGACTCAGAGTCGAATATGAGAGAAGAGATTCAGCGAGTATGTAAGTTGCTATAGATCTGTTGTAAACAGATCCCGAACCTAATAGTGGTTAACAAGAATGATTTCGTATGAAGGAAGGTAACATCGGAATCTGCTTAAAGTTAATCGCTTATGTTTTCAGTGCCAAAAAGTTATATCATAGTACATGTCTTTATGTGTGATCATTTAAGAAAGACTATCCGGTTAACACTGAACATAAATACCGAAAGGGCATTTATCATATACATGACCATTGCGTATAGTAAATGCAAAAGCTTGATATATTGATTGTAGGGGCGGGAATCGCTGGACTTACCTGCGCCGGCTTATTAAAAAAACACGGCGTAAGTCCCGTAATAATTGAAAAAGAACAAGAGGATAAATTCAACACTAGCGGATATATGCTAGGCTTGTTCCCCTTGGGAGGGCGTGTGCTTACGGCGCTGGACCTGTATGACGAATACCGGAGCCACAGCGCCGGGATGAACTATTATGATATCTATACGGCCAGAGGAAAACGACACCGAACCTACCCGCTTGGGGATTTAAGCAAAAAATTCGGCCCTTTAAGAGGGGTGAAAAGACAGGAGCTAATAGAGTTGCTTAAGAGCAAAACGGAAAACCGGATACGTTTCGGCATTACGATTAAGAGTATAAAACAGGAAGATAAAAAAGTAAATGCCTCATTTTCTGATAATAGCTCGGCGATTTTCGATTTAGTGATAGTCGCGGACGGTATACACTCCTCTACCCGATCACTTTTATGGTCAAAAAACGAATACTCTTTTTACGACACGAACTGGGGCGGATGGGTGGAGTGGATCGACGAACCGAGTGCCGACCGGTACAAAGAGTGTTGGGATGCGGGATCGTTTGTGGGGATATATCCGGTAAAGGATAAGGCGGGGATATTTTTGGGAGGCCCGCATTCTATTAACCAAAGCAAAGGCCATAAGGCAATTGCGCAAAAGCTGAAACAGAGAATATCCCCCTCATGCGAATGGGCGCATAAGGCTCTCGATCAGTTTATAGAAACTAAAACTGGCGATCCTTTTTACTGGGAATTCCATGATTGCCAAACCAAAAACTGGCGCAAAGGCCAAGTGATATTATTGGGCGATGCGGCCTGCGGGTTTTTGCCCACCGCGGGCGTAGGGGCCTCAATGGCCATGGATTCGGCCGTGGCGCTGGTGGATGAACTCTCCCGGACCGACAAAGAACATATCGAATACGGCCTACACCTTTATATATCCAGACAAAAGAAAAGGGTGGAATCCGCCCAGAGAAATTCGCGGAGGCTGGCCAAGCTAATGTTCGTCGAATCAAAGTTTCGCGCCCGCCTGCGGGACTGTCTGTTGAGATTCTATTCCCTTGATGATTTTATAAAGGATATCCGCAAGATTATGGAGGGATAAGCTAGAAAAGAGTGACTTCATGCCTGATACCGCTTTGCGCATAGGCGGGCTTTTTGTTTTCAGAGCTTGTTTTGATTTCCTTACCTTCAATTTCCGCATCTATACAGGGTGGCTACTCCTGTTCTGCCCATTCGCTTGAAGTTAACTTGGCCCAAGGCTTGCGTAAGGCTACAAAAGAAATCTCATTCCAAAGAATTCAATTTCACACAGAGCCTGTGTTTGTTTCCAAAAACAAGAGAAGAGCCACGCATCCGCATAACGGGGCTGTCACATCACAGCAATCAGGCCTTTATGTTTTACCCGCTACCGACTCGGTGATACAAGCCATGCTGATGTCGGGGACGGTGATGAGAAGGATTCACGGTTATTATCCTGGTAAAACAGGCATGATACCCTTGCCGAAGGTTACCCTCCAAGCCGGGCAACGGGTATTGCTTGACTATAATTCGAAGATCGAAAAAGGAGAAGACGGAGCGAAAGAAGTCTGGTGCCAAGCTTATACCGACGGAGTGTTTGACGACTTTTGGATAAACGAAAATTATGTGGAATGGACGCAGGCCACTGGCAATTCGTTTGAACAAATGATGAGAATGTTCGAGGAATGTTGGGATGGAAGCTTGATGAATAGACGTGATTTCGAATGGTTTTCTGGCCCTTTGCAAAAAAGCCTGTTTAACCATTATGGGCAATGCAAATGGCATAAGCCCGAATGCCATCAGCCGGGTCAGTTGAGGATAGCTCAAGAGTTGGTTAAAATTTTTCTGGCTAGGCCGAAAGAGAATGCCGGCCTTAAACAAAGCGGTGTGGGGTACCCGACAAAATATTATTCCCGTAGACAATTATCCTCACTCCGAGACTATTTGCCTTTATGTAAATTCTTTTTAAGAATAAGTGCTCAAGGAGGCGAAGGCACGTCTGCCAAAGTCCGGCCGTCGGCGGGAAGGGACGTGCCTTTTTGTTACGAAGTTTTTCTGAATGTCCCCGCCCAATTTCTGGTTGCCGTAATGACAGACTTGGTACCTCTACTGGATAACCTAAAAGAAGATTGTGGCGATATGGACATCGACTCCATATCGGTGGCCCCATTGAATGATTTGGCCAAACGGGCGGATAGTATTTGTATTAGCGTGAATTCGGAGAAGGGATTTGAAAGGGTAAAAGCGTATTTGATCGATTATATAGAAAAGCATGGAAGCCATTTTGTCGATGAGTCTTTGTGTTTGACCGAACGCTTCGCAAAGGGGGCCAGCTGGAGTCAAGATCCTGTGTTTAGTAACGTATGGGAAATGGACGAAGGGTTGCTGGCCAGCGTTTCCCGCTTCCTTGACAGAGTGCGTGACGCATTGGAAGCATACCATAGAAAGCCTCCGTTTTTTGATTTCAAAAGCCAGTCGTGGGCTGACTTAAAAAGGTTACACCAGAGGGTCTCCGAACAAATGGCTTCGGAAGAAAAGGGAGTTCAAATAAGCAAAAAAGACCTTAGGCAAATGGACAGGACGGCGGGCGTATTAAAGATTCAAGGTTTGTCGGAGCCCGTCACGGATTGGATGGATCATTTTGAACGATACGAGAAAAGTCTTTCAAAAGACAGAAAGACGTTCTTGGGACTTCGTATGGAAGCTTTGGCCCAATTGGCGGAAAAGAAATTAAGAAAACGGAACTTGGCTATTCGGACTTATATGCGCATCTGCGAACGTTTGGGGATAGACTTTTTTTATCCGTACCGGAATCTGCCCATTAAACCTTTTACCGATGACGATCTAGTAATAGTAAGCGAAGAACGTGAAGAAAGCGAATCCGTGGCCGGAGTTTCTGCGCCTGAGGCCCTGTTTCTTCCGAACATCGATTTTCCGGAGGAAGGCGAGGTGGAGTCAAGCGCAACAGCCAGTTTTGTTCCTGGACTCGGCAGAGAGATGACTACCTTCAGATCAGAACAGGAGGAGGCGATGGAATGCGTTCGGGATGCCCTGTCAAAAGCTTATATGCAAGTAGTAGCCGGTGAAGAAAGACAAAGGTTGAAGACCGAAAAGCCCGATCGGCCAAAACAAGAATAAAGTTAGCGTTTGGCTTCTACCCCAAACTTTTCATGAGGTTCCCCATATTTGTAATCTTCGCCCCTATTGAGTTCATACATATAGGCAAACCATTTTCTCAATTGTAAAATCACTGGTTCAATACCATGTACCACAGGCAGGCTTCTCATTTCGAAGATGGGCATTTCTTCATCAGTTCTCAGGTTTAAGTCCGTTTGCCTTCCCAAGCCACCAATGGATTCCAATCTGGGACGGGCGGATTTATCCGGGAAGTTTTTTTGCGTCAAATAGTCTATCTCCGGAATACTGCAGGCCCACATGCCACTGCTTAGTTTATCCAAAACTGTTGTCGGGTATTTGTTGTAGAAAACTCGGTCCCTATAAATTCCCTTCGCAAAGAAAGGCGCTTTTAAGTCTATAACTTTTGCGTCGCAAGCGGGCATTAATATCTCAGGCTCGGAATACATCGACCAGTCTGTTCTCTCTTTTTGGTAAACAGAAGGGGAACACATTAAATGGATCAATTCATCCCATTTCTCATGCCCTCTTCGTGAAAGATAAGTCCATTCGGTACTCGGTAATAGGTCGAACATTTTTTTGAAGTCCGTTCGGGCGAGTATCGTCATGAAGGCCTTCGCATATGCGCCTACGCCTTGGGTTCCTCTGATAAGGTATGCGGCAACAAGATTAAGCAACCCCTGAAGGTGAGGGCTTGGGCCACGGTAACGCAAGTCAGGATTCAATTTCCAGAATTGCCTTAAGGCCTCTTCCGCTATCAAAGTGGCTCTTCCTAATAAAATCAAATTCGCTCGATACCCATGCGCTGTATCGGATCCGATCTCTAAGCGCCCGGCTTTCCTACGTTCCGCCATTTCAAAGCTCTCATCGTCTTCACTCATGCCAAAGTCTTTGATAAAGGGCGATATCATACCCATTCGTACGCCTGAGGTTGCCTGAGCACGGATGCGTGCTCCTCTATGAAACATTAGTAGCGAAAGCAGGATTCTGTCTTTCACAATTCTGCCAAGCCCTTGTCTCTCAAAATCAATTAGAGTGATTATGGAAGGTGAAGTGTTTAAAATATGATAGAAACGCCTTAGCTGGCGAAAAAACACTGAAAGCTGATAAAACCCCTCATCGTCTTCCTCAAAAGGAATACTGACGATCTCTAAGGCAGAGTCTGAGGAATAGGAGCCTTCCTCGGCCTCAAGATCAAATAGGGGCGCCTTGAATAATTTGTCTCCTTTTGGTAAGATGTTTTTTTTGCCGTCTTCAAAACAAAGATGATCGTATGCCTTCTGATCGATGGATTGGCCTACTCTTATATTAAAAAATTCAATCTCAAAGCCTGTTTTGCATTGAATAGGAGCCAAAGAAAGCTTCGGAGGGGATTTAGATGCTTCTCCATGGTCGCCGTACGGAGACTTCTCTTGCTTTATCCCCTTTTTTTGATAACAAAACATGCTAAGAAGGACAATGAAGGTTTTTGTTTCCTTGTCCTGAAGTTCTTTTGAGCTCTAATGTAGTATGAGTAAATGATGACGTATGCACTTACGAGGGATATAGATCAAACAAAATGCTAGACTGTTCAACAGAAGCTATGTCTTCCATATTTGGCAAGCGTAATTTAAAAATATAGGATATTCGATTTTATAGGTGCTATTAAATTCAATGACCTGCGAACCCTGGTACAATTGCTCTAAAACCGTCTATTGTAATTTAAAGGAGCCTATTGATTACGTCTGTTATTTATAAGTATAATTACTGGTTGCTTTGGGGTATATTAGTAGTAAAATGGACGTCTATTATCGGCAGTTTAAACTAAAATTGAAATGAGAAAACTAACAGCTATCTCGGTACTTTTTGCGTCAATAATTTTTTCAGCTTGTAGCGCATTTACAGGTGAAGAAGTCGGAAGACTGCCTATAAACAAAATCAGTACTGATAACACGAATAAGTATATTCAAGAAACATCATTAAACCTTAAGAAGGGTGATGTGATTGCGATTTGGTCTGAAATGGATTTGGCTTTTAGGGGAAATTTAGACTTAAAATTCATAATTGAGGTTTTGAGGGACGGTGAAAAGCTAGATGGGTTTGAAATTGATCCATCAGATAAGAAAATGACTATTGGAGAGCTTAGAACTACGGTCTCAGGAGCCACAGATTGGAGTTTTTTAGGAAGACACAGAAAAATGTCTATCGAAAAAGATGGAAACTATACTTTCAAAGGAAAATTAGTTTCTTCGAAAAACTCATCTGTTAAAATAAAGAAAGCTGAAATTGTATTGAAAAAATAAATGATAAACGAAGCGAGCAATGTAACCCAAAAGCAATGAAAGCATTCAACTTACGTCAACCACCCTAAGGACAACAAGGAGACTCATCAAGAGAACGAGAAGTACTTTCCCTTAGCCTGAGAACCGTTATCCGTTTTTTTAAAGGTAGAGCTGTTTGGAAAAGAACGAGAATGGCGACTGGTCGAGGAACGGATTATTACGAAGAGTTCCTGCTCGAAGATGATCAACGCATTTGGGTTGATGAGCAAGAAAGGAAGACTAAATGTCTATTTTTTTAAGAGACTATCGATAGCGGGTTTGTTTTCGAGTGCGTAGACGATTTCTGCGAACGTCTGGAAAAGCTCACTGTCCTAGTTCTAGATAACGCCCCTTGGCATAAATCAGAACAAAAAGAGCGGTGGAGAGAAAGGGGGCTTTACCTGTTCTTTCTGCCACCGTATTCACCCCAATTGAATCTGGTTGAAATATTGTGGAACAAGATCAAATACGAGTGGCTCGAATTAAAAGACTACGCCACCTCCAAAACGCTAAAAGATGCTATAGTCAGTATTGTCAATGGCTTTATGACAGCTTATTGCATTTTAGTAGATGATCCGATCCGGTAAGTGCTTTTTACTAAATGTTTCGGGAGTCTTTTGGATTGGTCTTTTCTTTATGCATGAATACTACACGTAGAGTTGCTCCAAAAAATGTTTTGTAGCCTTCACATCAAAATATCGATTACCATAGCTGTTTATTAATAAATCATCAGGGACATATTCATCGTATTTTTCAATATGACGAACTCCTATTATTGACGATAACTTTGCATTCGTCCATTCACCCATTAGAATTGATGGATTTTTCAACAGATTCTCAATCTTATGTCGATCAACATTTTTTATTTCGATGATTCCATGAAAAGAAGAAACTTCATATCCTTTGGATCCAAAGATCATTTGCAGTGTTTTGACAATCTTGTCACTTGCCCATAAAACGAGGTATACATAGCCGTTTTCGTTGATGATCTTATTACGGGAAAGGTCATGCTTATTAAAGTATTCAAGACCTTCTTTGAAAAGATTCCGAGCGCTTGAATCCAGAAAATCCACCTTCGATCCGCCTATGTCGATTCTATAATCTCCCGTGTTGAAGATTTTATACATCTCGTCCCTGATCTTCTGGTGTAGTGGAATTGGGTCTCCGATAAACTTAGGGGGCACACCTCCTTTAGAAAGATTAACATAAACCGTTTTCTTCTCCTCATCTACATCATTTACTTTCCACCGTCTTCCGGCAAAAATAATATGCTGCCCCTTTGTAACAAGCGATTCGGTAGGCAGTGACCCTATCGTTTTCTCATTATTGACGACTCGATATTCTTCAGGGGTATTAAAGACCGTATAAAAGTTATAATTATTGACCAAACGTTCTCCTTCTATTCCTAGAACTAATTCACCATTATGCATTTGCTGGATTAGTTCTTTTTTCCCCATATGGGTTAATATCTTTTTGAAATCCGGAATGGTGACGTTTCCAAAGCTTCCCTTATCACACAATTGGTCAAAAATTTGAGCCGCTCTCGCTCCTCCCCACTGCGCTATCAATGCTAAGATTTGATGTACAAGTGTCGAAAAATGAAAGTGGCTTGATTCGGCAGGCTCATACCATTTTTCGACGATATATAATCTTATGATGGCTATAGATTGTAATAACCTCAACCTTAGTTTATCCCCGGGACTGGAAATATGGGATATTTTGTCTTCCGGAATAAGCATTCGAAGTACTGAAGGTGTCCCTCTTCTACCAGATCGCCCCATCCTTTGCCGTAGACTGGCGACAGAATGGGGTGGTGTTACTTGAATGACCGAATCGACTTTACCAATGTCAATACCCAGTTCTAGTGTCATCGTACATACGGCTGTAGTAGGCAAGTCTTCTTTCTGAAGCCTCTTTTCCAAGAACTCCCTCAGCTCTCGTGATAATGAACCGTGGTGTGGAAAAAACTCATTTGGGACAAAATTATTTTCGCATAAATCGGAGGCCCTAGCGGCAATATCTTCAGTGTTTCCTCTGCTGTTGGCAAAAACCAGATGCGAACCTCCCCTACATATGGCGTAGAGGTCCTGCAATGCATTTTCGTTTAATCGCTGCGCTCCCGGAAGGTCGTAATACCCTTTTACGACAAGTTGAAGTTCGGACTCTCCTTTCCCTTGTATAATCTCGCAAGGCATATTATAATTTTGCCTTAGTAGAGCGGGGGTATCATTAATGTTGCCTAAAGTAGCGCTTAAAGCGACCCTTGGTATAGGAAGATCTCGATCTTGAGCCAACGCATCAAGCCTATTCATAAGTGATGTAAGCTGTTGCCCTCTCTCAGTTCCTACAAAAGCGTGAAACTCATCTATGACAATATATCTCAGAAATGAAAAGGCCCTTCTAACCCACCCCATATCCTTAATCAAGCGAGCCTCCAATGACTCCGGCGTCATAAGAATAATGCCTGAAGGATTTTTCTTCGCTTTATTCCTCCTCGCTTGAGAGATGTCCCCGTGCCAAGGAACCACGTTCATGTCAAGCATCTCGCACAAACCTTCCAGTCTTCTGTATTGGTCGTTTATTAGTGCCTTTAACGGACTGAGGTAAAGGATGCCGAATCCTTCATCCTGATCTGCTATCTTAGTGCATGCTGGTAGGAAAAAAGCTTCAGTTTTACCTGAAGCTGTCGATGCGCTTATGACAACATCGCTACCTTCTTTTAATATCGGCCCAATTGCTTGCTCTTGTATATCCCTTAAGTTTTTCCACTTCTGCCTGTGCACCCATCTCTGAACTCGATGGTCTAATTGATTAAAGCCTATACTCATATTTTGAAGCCGGCTAACCCATCATTGTCTTTCTCTTCTCTTTCACTGATATCATCAGTGACCATACCGCTTGGCATCTCCTCTTTCAGATCTATGTCATTAATCAATGTCTTCCAATCGGTTGTTGGGTTCTGTTCTAGAACGGACAGTAAATCAATGAATTCTTTAATCGTGTTTCTAGGTGTTCTGAAATAAGCGTCTCCGATAGTCTGACTGCAGTGATGTAAGAACGCCCTTAAGGCTTCATCAGGTAAGAGGTAATTTCGAGCATCTCCGCTAGCGAAAACGTGAAGTAGGTTTCTTAATAGAATATATAATTCCTCGGGTGTCAGATTGGCTAGATGAAGAGCCGGTGAAGAATAGTCGATGACTCCAGCTTTTTGTGCGAATCCATTCTCTGCCAAACGTGTCCGCAAGGCTTCATAGCTATATAGCCCCCTTCTTGCGTCTAACAAAAATTCAGGCGTTCCCCCCAGTAAAAATCCAATGTGTTCCGCTGTTCCTTGTAGACAGTCATTAAGAATTCTCAGGATCTGCTCGTAATTGGTCGTTCTGGCTTGAGTGCTGTTAAGCTTGTAAAGGTTGACAAGCTCGTCAAGGTTTACCAATAAGCCGGTGTAACCCGCTTGTTTGATGAACAGGCTCATTAACTTCAATGAATCGTAAAACGAATTGTCATTGATGATATTCCGTACACCTAAATCTCTTCTGGCGTCCGTTTTCGTCGAATATTCAGCGCGCATCCAACGTATCGCATTGCTTTTCTTTAGCTCGTTATCTTCCTCATGACCTTCCCAATACGCCTCAATGACCTTGGCGAAATCATACCCCCCCACTAGTTCCGAAAGCTCTTTTAACCTTTCGTGTATAGCGTCGCTAATACTTGTGTTATTCTGTTCTGAATCCTGTCTGGCTAGCGTAATGAAACGCTCCACAATGCTTGTCATGGCATTGCCATCTGGCTTGCTTCGGGTCGAAATATTCCGCATTAATTCAGAATAAAGATTCCTGGCCTGTCCCGAAGAGGCATTAATTCTACGATCAGGAGATAAGTCCGCATTAATTGTGACCATCTTCTTCTCCAAAGCAATCGATCGGATCACACTCAGGAAGAATGTTTTGCCCGAACCGTATTCTCCTATAATCAATCTGAAGGTAGCTCCCCCATCTACAATACGATCGATATCCTGACATAGGGCTTTGATTTCCTGATTCCTTCCAACTTGTATATGTTGTATGCCAACCTTAGGTGTTACTCCCGATTTTAATGATTGGATTATTGCGTCCCGTTCTTTTGCTCTTATTCTTTTTGCTGTCATGCTAATTCTTTTAATTCTTTCGCTATTTCCATATCCACATAGATTTCTCCCTCATCATCGATGAGTGGGGCGTCGACCTGTTCATAGCTCCATTCATTTATTGATTCAATGCCTCCGTCAAGCATTAGTCCCAGTTTTTTGCAGAACTGATTGACCTCTTTCCTATCCCATGTTTCTTTTTCCACGAGGAATTGATATAACTCCCTTTCTTTCGGGGATAAACTATCAAATACCTGAGGTACGTCTTCTTGTAGTTCCGGCGTTTCCTCTTCTTCCTCTATGAAGATATCCGACAACAGCTTTTGAGCGTCTCGTGTCTCCGTTTCGTAATGATT
Organism: Fulvitalea axinellae; assembly: GCF_036492835.1. Classification (GTDB taxonomy): domain Bacteria; phylum Bacteroidota; class Bacteroidia; order Cytophagales; family Cyclobacteriaceae; genus Fulvitalea; species Fulvitalea axinellae. Next base: position 428,582 of record NZ_AP025315.1, read on the forward strand.
GATTAGCTTATGGTCCAATTCGAATGTACCTGTATCTTTGGCTCCATCTTGAGATGATATACCACTACGATTTCTGGATGTAACCTTATGAATATCAGAGCTGACGGTAGTTTTGTCCAAGCCCAAAGCAGTGTATGTCTTCTCTATCTGCTTAATTTCACTAGGGTCTATTGTTCCGTCGGCCAAAGCCACTTCAATTAATATTTCACTGAATACCGATTTATCTTTTTGACTTAGATGCGATAATTTCGCTTTCAGGCCAGTCATGCTGATAGGTGTTTTTAGACGCCATTTCAAATATGCGTGCAAAGACCTTTTCTCGGTCGATGTCAGGTTATCATCTTCATCTACCAATTCTTGTAGAAACCTCATTTCCTGAGCGTCGACATCTTCGTCAGCGCTTGCGATCATGGCCCCTAGCCTGATCTTAAGTTCTTTCTGATAGAATAAATCAGACGGCTTAAAGAATTTGAGGTGCTTCTCATGAAATAATATTAGCAGTCCATCCATGGTCGGTTTCTCATGGTGGAATCTAGGGTCCGGAGCAAACCCGAAACCCAACCTGTCTAGGAGTTGCTGGATAAAGCTTATCTCTTTTTTATTAAGCTTCTGAGGAATATCTACTCCTGTTTGGCCCCATAAGTCCTTAATTTTCACCTCACCACCATTCTGCTTCGATATTTCATCAGTCGCCCAAGTTCGGAATTGATTCAGTACGGAAATATTATCACTATGGAAGAGTTCTTCGGGAAGTAATAGGATTCCTTCTATATCATCTTTAGAATTACCCTTTCGCCCTAAGTATCTGCTATATGGATCTAATGCGTCTTCACATTGGTCTGCGATGTTAAAGAGCTTGTTTACAGGTTTAGATAAGATGCTTGGATCTGGAAGGTCGGGGCTTGGTATGGTAATCCCTCTTAAACTTGGACTGGCGGGTCTGAATTCATAACGCAACTTGGTTTTATTAGGCTTGACTATCATGCCCTCTCCAAATGCATTGTCATACCTTATAGTAAATAAGCGTTTGAATTCCGCTTTGCATCGGTATGCGGGAGTTCTAAACGAATGATCGGGATGTTTCCTAATCCATGTAAACGCAAGCTCCGCAGGAATTGGTTTGCCTTCTGAAACGGTTTTCGATAGTCTATATTTGAACAATGGAGAGTAGTAAGGATACATTATTTCATCAACTTCAATGTTTATTATCTCCGGTGACTTTAAACTCACGTATTCTAAAAGGCTGTCAGAATAGCCTTTGAAAGAGTTATTTTCGCCATAAACCCGTTGAAGTCTCTGGATTTCTCCACACAATTGCTTATACTCTTCATCTGATACCTTCCCCTCAGTCCAGTCGATTAACAAACGCCTTTCTAAACCATAGAAATAAAGGAAAATATAGCTTATTGGCGTCTCGGGGTGGCTCCTTTTACCATTAAGCCATGAAAGGTAGGCTCCTCTCGCTTTTGGAGATAGATCCTTATAACAGGGTTTACTGAAAAAGTAAAAACCACAAGATTATCAGTGGATTAGGTAGCTTGTTTCCCTTTCCAAAGCACAGGGAATATTCGTAAATTGGCCTTAGAAAGGACTGAGAGCATTTTTTCCCTTGCACCTATGATCAAGACAAGTTCCTCGCAATTGAGTATAGAAGGTTTTTTGGACCCGGAAATAGGGCGCCTTAACCCGGAAAACAGATGGGTGAAGTTGGCCAACTCCATCCCCTGGGCGGAATTGGGTTTGGTCTACGAATCGAAAATGTCGACGGGCAAGGGCAGTCCGTGCAAACCGGCCCGGCTGGTCATCGGCGCGCTGATCGTGAAGCATAAGCTGAACGTTTCGGACGCCGAGGCGATAGAACAAATCAAAGAAAATCCGTATCTCCAGTATTTCGTGGGACTCGGCTCGTTCACCACGGAAAAGGCCTTTGACCCTTCGCTGTTCACGACGGTCCGCAAGCGGCTCGGGTACGGGGATTTTAACAGGATGAGTTCGCTTTTGCAACACGAGGGGATCCGTATTGCGGAGGGCGATCGGGATGAAGGGTCCAAAGACGGGCATTCCGGGGACGCCGAAGATGACAAGCGGGTTGTCTCCTGCGACGCGACGGTGGCGCCGCAAGAGATTCCATACCCCACGGACCTTGGGCTGTTGGCTACGGCGAGGGTGCAGTCGGAGAAAATCATCGACCTCCTTTGGCCCGTCGCCAGGGATTCCGGTTTATCCAAAAAGCCCCGGACTTACCGGGATAAAGCCCATAGGGAATATGTCGGGGCGACGAGAAAAAAGAGGAAAGGAGCCGAATTCTGGCGCGTGTGCGCACGCCGACAGCTGAATTATCTGGAACGGAACCTACGGCATATCGACAGCCTCATAGAGGCCAACAAGGGCGTTATACGCCTAAAAAGCAGGTTTTTGAAGATTCTGATGGTGCTTCACGAAATCGCCAGGCAACAGTCGCTCATGCTGGAGACCGGTGCCAACAGGGTGGACGGCCGCATCGTGAACGTCTTCCAGCCCCATGTCCGGCCGATAGTCCGGGGCAAAAACGGAAGCGACACCGAGTTCGGCGCCAAATTGTCCGTAAGCCTTCACGAAGGCTATTCCTATCTGGACAAGGCGCAATGGGACGCTTACTACGAGGGTGACGCGGAAGTGATCCGCGGGCACATCGACAGTTTCGGGGAGAGAAACCCGGAAATGAAGCTCGGCAAATTCGTCGGGGACAAGATTTACGGAAACAGGAACGCCCGGCAGACCATGTCCGGCGCGGGTGTGGAATTCGTGGGCTCCCCGTTGGGAAGGCCTCCCTCAAGTCCCGAAAAAATCAGGGAACGCAAGGAAAACCGGACGCTTCACCAACGGCACCGGAGCAGGGCGGAAGGAAAATTCGGGGAAGTGAAACGGGGACACGGATTGGACAAAATACAGGCAAGGAGAGCGGACACTTCGCTTTCATGGATCGCCTGCATTTTCTTCGTGTCCAACTTGAAAAGATTTCAGAGCGAAATCTTTTTTGACCTTGTTTTCCTGAGCTGGAAATACGGGATATGGCTTCAAGACGGCGAAAAGAAACAGGAAAAGACTGTCTGGCAAAATATCCTAGCTGGGTAGCCCTCTGGGCTTTTTCAGTAAACCCTATAACAGTTCCAATATCCTAAGCTGTCGTCTTCATAAAATTCATCTGCGATTTGAACCGATAACTTATTATCGATTAAAGAAGCTTCGGTTGAGTATTGATCGAAAGATTTTAGATAACTCCCATAGAAAAACAATCCCCCCGTAACTTCCTGACCTCCAATAATTCGTGTTTCTCCATATTTTACCCATTCCGCTTTTTTCCCTTTCTTTGGTTTGGCCTTTTTTCTTTCCTTCGAATAGTTATTCTCGGAAATACTGAAGGTGGACAATTCCTCCTCGGTGGTTTTATTCCATGTTCTTGAAGTCGGCTTCAACCTAGTATTTTTAGGTGTGGAGAATATCGATTTTAACACTCGATATAAAACGTAAAAAATTAAAATATAAACTACCGTAGACATCTCATTAGGCTTTCATGTATAAAAATTGAAATTGATCTCAAAAAGGTGGTCCGCTTATTAAACATGAACTCCTATCTTTTCCAAAAATTCACCTTCAAGCATAATGATAATTTCACTCCCTTCGGCATTATACTTTTCTATTTGTTTCATTTTTGAGGGACCAGGCTTCTTTCCCGTTATCACATAATTCGTTCGTTTGCTGATGCCTGTATCTATATCTGCTCCCTGTTTTTTAACCAGTTCGGCAGCGTCAATCCTTTTTATCGACTTCAAAACTCCTGTGAAGACAACTTTTTTGTCATAAAAAAAATCTTCCGGACTAGCCTGTGATAAATCCTTCTTGAGAATGTCTCCTTTTAAACGCTCCTCTGAATTACCGAATGGAACTCTATTGTCTTCTTTATCAGAGATATGTGCGCCTTCTTCGATTTCTCCTTTCAACAACTTCAAATAGATTTCAGCGCAAGCGATAGCATCGAATATTGCTTCATGATGGTTTTCCAAGCTTACTCCATACAATTCACAAAGCTTATCTAATTTTCCCCCTATCCGCTTTAAAGTACAATCACAGCTAAACATAGGAACTGGAAGTCCATAATATTTCAGGGTCTTTTCAAGACAGTCTACATCGAACATCGCATTATGGGCGACCAACAATTGTCCTTCGATATAAGGTGAAATATCTTCCCATATTTCCGGAAATATGGGAGAATTTCTGGTATGTAATGCATGTATTCCGTGTACGTTGGTATTCCAGTTGGAATATTCGTTTTTCGGAGGTTTTACCAGTTGTGAATATCGATGTACTATCTTGCCAGATTCAACTCTTACGAGCCCCACTTGACAGATGCTCCACCGAGCCCCAATTGCAGTTTCAAAATCTATTGTGGTGAAATCCATATCAATAAAAATAGTTTCAAAAGTTAACATTTGGTTATTGATGTTTTCATGTAGCCTAGTATGGTTTCAAAATGTGACTATTACGACGCCTCTTACGGGGTAAGTCTGTTACCCAAATGACTGTTTGGATCGTGAATGTAAGGCTACTTTCAAAAGTGTATGTGAAAGGAGTGTTATATCACTTCTGTGAAAGAAAGTGAACTTTCTGTATAAGTGCAATTCCATTTGATTTTTTCCCGCATAGTTTGTTAGATAAATTTTAGTTTTATACTATATATAAAATGAATTTAATGAAATAAGGTTATAGAATTGTTGATGTTACCCTTTCTCAATTTCAATGATTATTGCTTTTATAGACTTTGCGACTTTCATCACAATAAAGTAAACAAAACCTTACCCTACCTATTATGGCTGTCGGGTTTTGTTGGTTCTATATTGTTAATTATAAGGATGTTAATTTTAACAAGCCTAGTATGTGCACCTATCCTCCAAAACCTAGTAAGAATAAAATAAAACCACCAGAAGGTTCTTCGTTATTAAACTTTTAGAGAAAAATAAACCCCGACGCAACAAGAATGCATCGGGGTTTAATTTTTATTTGTGGTTTACAAATATTCTATTTAGAAAACTCTACTCTCCCCCGGCAAAGCCTCCAAGGCTTTTTTCGAAGGGTCTTTCAATACCGGACGGATGGTGAATCCGTAATGGTAAGGCTGGGCTTTGAGCTGGTATTTGTCAAGCGGCGCGGCTATGGCTCCCCAGCTGTTGTCGCCTCCTACACCCATTTGCAGGCCGTCAAGGTTTACGGTCAGGTCCGTGTCTGGCTTCAGGTCGTAGGTGTGTTTGGCTTTTTCAAGCGTCTCTTTGCTGTGCGGCCATACGCTGGTTTCCAAAAGGCTGTCGGCCACGAATACCACGCCTTTTCCTCTGGCGTCGGTCAGGGCCATCCAGCGTACGCCCGAGCGGTTGGCGTATTCTTGCGGACGAGTATAGGATACGGCGTATTTGTCCAAGCCAAGGGTAAAGAGTCCCACGTCGGCGCCACGGAGGCGGTCGATGTAGTTTTCTTGCGGGCCGCGGCCATACCATGTCACGTTGCGGTATTTGGTCGGCACTTTAAGGCTCGCCCCCAGCTTCGGCATATTCGGCAGTTTGTCGGCCGAAGGCGCGAAGTTTACGCTTATGCGGATGTCGCCGTTGGCGTATACCGAATAGCGGGTATTGTAGTTGGCTTTGCCTGAGGCAAGTGTACGCTTCACTTCAACGTCCACTTGTTTCGGGCTCACTTCCTTCACGTTTACGGAAGTCACCTCCCCTTTCGCTACGGCGTCTTTCCACAGGCCGAGTACTTTTGGCGTGCGGAACCCTCGATCCTCGTTATCGGTAGGCGCGCGCCAGGTTTGCGGGGTCAGCGGTGCGCTGATAAGTTTTTCCCCTTTGTAGACCATCTCCTTCAGGGCGCCGGTGGTGTTGTCGAAGCGGGCCGTGAAGTTTTTAGCCTTTACGGTGATGTCTCCGCCTTGGCGGTCTACGCTCAGGGCCGGATATTTCTTCAGGTCAAGCGTAGGCAAGGCCGTTCTTTCGCCCATAGAGAACTGGTTGGCGGCCACTTCGTGTCCTTTGTTCGCCCATTTCTTGTCTGCGGTAAGGTGGGCGCTTAGGCGCAGGAAGTATTCCGATCCTGGCTCTTTGGCAAAAGCTTTTGCAGGTATAGTTACCTGAGCGGCTTTACCGGCCTCGGCGCGGAGTGTAGGCAATACGCCCGACTGAACTGTCTTGCCGTTTTGCTGAAGCTCCCAACGCAATTGGAATTGGTCAAGGTCATTGAAGAAATGGCGGTTGCTTACTTTATAAAGGTTAGTCTCGGCGTCTACCTGCACAAACTCTATAGGCTGGAACACCCGCTTGCATTCCCACATGGCGGCGTGCGGCGTTTGGTCGGCCGCTATCAGGCCGTTGAGGCAGAAGTTGCCGTCGTTGGGCTTGTCGCCGAAGTCGCCGCCGTATGCGTAGTAGCTTTCGCCCTTATCGTTTTTGGTCAGGATACCTTGGTCCATCCAGTCCCAGATAAAGCCGCCCGCAAGGTTTTTCTTTTCGCGAATATGCTCCCAGAATTCGGCCAAGTTGCCCGTGGAGTTACCCATAGAGTGCGAATACTCACTCATAATGATCGGGCGGCCACTACGGTCTTGCTCGGCCAAAGCTTTAAGCTGATAGTGCTTAGGGTAGAATCGGCTAAGCATATCCACGTATGGAGGATCTGTAGGGTTGGCGCCACGCTTGCCCATCAGCTCGTTGTATCCGGGATCGTCTTTTTCCAGATTGTCCGGGTGCTTGCTGTCGCCTTGGGCGCTTTCGTAATGAACCAGACGCGTGATGTCGTAAGTATGGATCCATCCGGCCATGGCGCTGTGGTTCGGTCCGTCGCCGGATTCGTTGCCCAAAGACCAAATGATTACCGAAGGGTGGTTCTTGTCGCGGTGTACCATGCGGGTGGCGCGCTCTACCATCGCTCCGGCCCATTCGTCCATAAAAGAAAGCTTGCAGCCTACGCCGTGCGATTCGAGGTTGGCTTCGTCTATCAAGTAGATGCCGTATTCGTCGCAGAGGTCGAGCCACATCGGGTCGTTCGGGTAGTGCGAGGTACGGATGGCGTTGAAGTTAAAACGCTTCAACAGCTCCAAGTCGCGAACCATTTCTTCGCGGGTTACGGTTTTGCCACCCGTCGGGCTATGGTCGTGGCGGTTGGCGCCGTACAGCAATATTTCCTCGCCGTTGATCAATATTTGCCCGGAGGGCGATACCTCAATCTTGCGGAATCCGATACGCGAGCTTTTCGCTTCGTGCGTTTTCCCTTCGTTGTCGATTACGCTTACCACTAAGGTATAGAGGTTAGGCGTTTCGGCCGACCATTTTTTAGGGTTGAAGATCTTGGCTTCCAAAAGACCGAAGCGCGGATTGTCGCGGTAAGGCCAGTATTCGCGGATGATCTTGGTGAGCGGAAACTCCATACGCTCGTGCGGAACGGGCTTGCCTTCTGCGTCGAAGAGTTTGGCTTCGAGCTTCCAGCCTTTTACGTCGCGGCCTTCGGGCACGTTGATGCGCGGACGGATACGGAGTGTGGCGTCTTCGTAGTTTTTGTCCAGATCGCCGCGGGCGAAGAAATCGGTAAGGCTTACTTCCGGCTCGGCCAACAGACGCACGCTACGGTGGATGCCGCTCAGGCGCCAGTGGTCCTGATCCTCAAGGTAACTGCCGTCGCTCCAGCGGATCACCTTTACCGCCAGACTGTTCTTTCCTTTTTTCAGGTATTTGGTGATTTCGAATTCGGCGGGCAGGCGACTTCCTTGGCTATAGCCCACTTCCTTGCCGTTGACCCATACGTAGCAGGCCGAGCTTACGCCGCCAAACTGTAGGGTTATGCGCATACCGTCCCAAGTGGCGGGCACTTCGAATTCGCGGAAGTACGAGCCCACGGCGTTGCCGTTCATCGACTCGTCGATGTATGGGGGCTTAGCGGGGAAAGGATAGCGGGTATTGGTATAGATAGGTTGTCCAAAGCCCTGGATCTCCCAGTTGCCGGGCACCTTGATGTCGTCCCACCCGTTAATGTTTCCTTTTTCGAAACCTACGGGCGCCTTGTCGGGTGTGGTGGCGTAACGGAATTTCCAAGTGCCGTCCAGACTAATGACGCGGTCGCTGGCGTCGGGCGTTACGGCCAAGGCGCTTTGTACATCTTTAAAAGAATACATTGTGGCGCGGGCGGGCTCTTTGTTGATACCCGTCACGCGTGGGTTTTCCCAGTCGTGTTGTTGCTTGAACTGCCCGTAGGCGGGAGCCAGGCTTAGCAGCGCAAGTAAGGTTAGCAGTCGTCTCATCGTATTTGAAAAAGTTTATCTCGACCCCAATTAGGCGTATAGTTCCGCGAAAGGCAATACCCCGGATGTCTTTAGGACGAAAACACCTCAAATAAAACGTCCCACCCTCCCGTTATATCGCATATTTGAGACGATACGCCCCCTTGTCGTTTACGGTTAACGTTTTTGTTATTTGGTACCAGTGTTTTTGGTACGCGTAAACGGGAAGGTTCCCGGTTTTTCGCTTTGTCTTTTTTCGATAAATGGGATCGGTGCCGGAGGATTTATTGTTCTCAAAAATGGGTGTAATTTGTCCAGAGGCCTATTTTTATGTATATCTATCGGTCAGGACGGATTTTATTGGAGGATTGAGTCTGAGGTATTAGGTAAAGGAACGAAAAAGCACCTTATGCCTAAGACCAGAGACTTAGTGCTACCCCAGGAAACATAACACTCTCGCCCCGCTCCCTGCCCATTTGAAAACTATTAATGCCAAAGAGAGCAATGTCGAATTTAAGAAGAGCCGTAATGGCCGTAATTTGCGCCACGATTTTTTGGGCCTGTGGCGCCGACAAACAAAAGGCGGATACGGGCCAAACCGCTAAGGTAATCGAGCAACAGACCCCGTGGGGTTTGGAACGTTTTGTATTGCCCGAATTTCCCGACCGGATTATCGCCATAACAGAAATGGGTGCCGACACCGCATCGGCGAATAACCAGAAGGCCATACAAAAAGCAATAGACTTGTGTTCCGAAAAAGGCGGAGGCACCGTGTCGTTGCCGGCGGGTGTTTGGAGAACGTCGTATTTGGAATTGCGGGACAACGTGAATCTCCGTTTGGAAAAAGGCTCAGTTCTAAGCTTCAGTGACAATCCGGATGACTACGCCGTTCCCACTTTTACCCGCTGGGAAGGAATGGAATGTATGAACTACCATCCTTTGCTCTATGCGAAAGGCAAAAAAAATATAGCCATAACGGGCAAAGGCCGTATCGAAGGAAACGGAAAAGCTTGGTGGCATATGGCAAGAAAAGGGAAAAAGATCACTTTGCCGAAACTATATACTCAGGCGCTTGAAGGCGTTGCGCCCAAAGACCGAAACTGCTTGGAATATGAGGAAGGTTCGTTCCTTCGTCCGTCAATGATACAGCTGATCAATTGCGAAAATATACTGGTACAGGGCATAGAGATCGGTTCTGGCCCGATGTGGACCACGCATTTCGTTTACTGTAAAAATGTGGTGGCCCAAAGGCTGAAAGTCCGTACCAACGGCCATAACAACGACGGCCTAACGCCTGACTCTTGCGAAAAGATGTTGATTGACGATTGCGATTTCTCTACTGGAGACGATTGTATAGTGATCAAATCCGGACTGAACGAAGACGGTTGGCGAGTGGGCAAACCGAGTAGCAGAATAGTGATCCGTAATTCGAAAACCAAGCGTGGCCACGGCGGCGTGGTGATTGGCAGCGAAATGTCCGGTGGCGTAAACAAAGTATACGCCCTGAACTGCGACTTTGGCGGAACGGACCGAGGCTTGCGAGTGAAATCGATGAAAGGGCGCGGTGGTGTGATTGAGGATATCTGGTTTGAGAATATCCAGATGAAAAACATCAGGCGAGAGGCCATTATGCTTAATATGCGTTACGGTTCCAGCTCCACCCCTCCCCGTGGCGACAAGGTTCCGGTATTTCGCAATTTCAATTTCAAAAACATCGTTTCCACCGGTTCAAAACACGCTGTTCGCGTAGTAGGCCTGCCGGAATCCAATGTCGATGGGATGAACTTTGAGAATATGCGACTGCAAAGCAAAAAAGGTATAGAGGTATCGGATATTTCGGATTGTGTATTTGACAGTCTGGAATTGAAGGCCGAAACACCATCACTAATACACGTAAAGGATGGAAATAACATTGCGGTTAAGCGTCTTTACGGTAGCGTTCCGGTTTCTGAGGCTCTACTTATTAGCGGAGAAAAGAATAAGGATGTTAGGATTGTGAAGGACTAAGTATATGACAAAAATGGCCATTCAGATTATTGCTTGGTTTTGAGTGACTAATTCTATATGGGCAATAATCTGAAAACGGTCTAGGGCCGAGTGTAGCGAATCTACACTCGGCCTTTTTTATGACTCTTTGAGTCAGGTCACTATGATTTTCTCCAAGCGATTTTTATACTCTTATCTAGCGTTTATAGAACTACTAAAACTCCTTTCGAAGGAATTGCTCCATAATCTGAATGCGTTGTTCGCCTTTGTCTTGCTCGTTGCTCAACAGAATAACGATGCCGTTGGATTCCGGAACTAGCATCAGTAGGCTGGTAAAGCCATTGACGTCGCCACCGTGATGATATATTTTTCGGCCTTCGAAGTTAAGCGTAAACCAGCCGGCCCCGACGGTGTTGACTCCATGCGTTTCGTGTTTTTCGGCGAATATTTCGCTTTTTTCCGCTTGCGTAAAGTAATCACCAAGGAAGGCTTTTCCCCATTTCTCAAGATCAGTAATATTGCTTTCCATTTCCCCCGCACTGTATGCGATATCCATTCTGTAACTGTCGGCCTTAGCGTCTTGGTTATATCCTTTAGCGCGATTGTCGCTTTGGATAATGTCAGGGCTTTTCCCCGTGTTTTGAAGGTTTAGTGGCTCATATATTTTCTTATGCAAATACTCTTGGTATGTCATGTCCGTAAGTTCTTCGATGAGCATACCGAGAATATAGAAATTGGAGTTGCAATAAGAAACGTATTGGCCCGGAGTGAATTCAAGACCCTTTTCTTCTGTAAGCTCAAAAATCAGTTCGAGGATTTCGTCTTTGTCGAGCTGTTGCCCCTTTTTATCATACTCTCCAACAATAGTGGAATACTCCGGTATGCCCGATTGGTGTGTCAATAAATGACGGATCGTTATTTTATCTCCATGTGGGAAGGTTTCGTCGAAATCGCTGAGCTTTTGGTCTAGGCTTTCGATCAGTCCGTCACGTTTCAGGTTCATTATCGCAGTTGCGGTGAATGATTTCGTCACCGATCCGATTCTGTATATAAGCGAAGGGTCGTTCGGAACACCGTTCGCTTTATCCGCCATTCCAAAGCCTTTTCGCAGTATGTCTTGGCCATTTTTGTGGATCAGTACGCTTCCCGAATATCCGATGTTATTCAGATATGCCTCCGCCGATATGTAATTATCATCTGGCTCCGTTTCGTCGTTATTCGAGCAGGCTGTCATCATCAAAAGGAAAAATCCGAGGATAAGGAATGGGAGTTTATTGGTTATCAGTGTCATAGTTTTAAATTTGGTGTTTAGGTCTCAGGTGTTAAGTGTTGGGTATTGAATGTGAAGTATTGGGCGTATAGGTTATAAGAGGCAAAGTATTTAAGACCTTATACCTAATACTGCGTACCATTTTTTCATACCGTCACTTCCTGAGCAGTGGCTTTAATTTTCTTTTTCCACGAGAGCCCGAATAATGGCCTTAGGAAAGAGAGTCTTTTGAGTAGGAGTTCATAGCCAAGGAAGCAGAAAAGGAATGTAAATATCGTTATGGCTATGAACTGTTGGAGCGGAGTAAGTTCAAGTGGAAGCATGATCCAAGCTCCGGCGTAAAGGGCGACCATATGGATAATGTAAACGGGATATACCGCCGGGCTGAGGTAGCTCAATAAGGCGCTTGGTTTGTTGAGATTTTGATGGGCTAAACCGAATACGCCGAGGACCCAGCAGTTGGATTCGAAGCTGGTGAGATACATGTTTGAGATAGATTCGTAGCCTGTGAATCGAAGGATGAACAGCGCTGTGGCAATGCCGATGTAGAGCCATTTCCATGTGGTCACCGTTTTCCAGAAGTTTTCGCCGCTGTACATGAATATATAGCCGAAGTAAAAAGCGATCAGTCCGATGAAGAATCCGTGGGTGGTCTGGGCGTACAGTTCATAGAGCTGTGGTTTTACTAGGCCTACTTCCAACAGAAAGAAGCCCGACATAATGAACGGGCCCAAGACATAGGACATTACCTTGGCCAGTATTTTTTTGAATTTGCCGTTTTCTAGTTTATTCATAAAATAGAATATCGGCGAAAGCAAAAGTACATAGGCGAAGATATTGCCCAAAAACCACAGGTGCCCGGCGTTTGGTATATAGCTGAAGGGCATGTTGTAGTATTTCTGAAAGATCAGAAAATGCAAAGGGCATATTGCCAATGCGCCGAAAATGAAGGGCAACAGGATTCGTTTAGCCCTTTCGAGTAGGAGCTGTTTGATGTTTCTTTTCCCCATCGCGAAATGGACGCCCATGCCCGACACGAAAAAGAGCAACGGTATGCGCCAGATGTTGAGCATTCTCATCGGTTGCCAGAGGCTTTCCATGGCTTCATCGCTTTTGATGAAGCCGATAAACATCGCCCACGGTTGAAATATTATGGCGATATGGTAAATAAGTAACAGGCCGATGGCTATTACCCGCAACCAGTCGATGTCGTATCTTCTTTCCATTTTTGTGATAGTACAAAGTTGAGAGTCAAGCGTAAATAGACCGCTCGGATAGTCATTTAATATCTTTAGAATGTTGGCTTATTGCAACATCATGGCCACGATGGTGCGTGATTTTTCAAGCTCTTTCAAGTCGAGTGTGAAGCCCATTGGTGTGAGTTGTTGTATGAGCATCTCGTAGGTCGGTTTCATGTCGGCGAATTTTCCTAATACCGTTTGTCTCGGTGTCGCTCCGTAATTGTTTTTGACGGTTTTGTCGGCTTTGGCGTCGATGAGCATTTGTACGATTTTGATACGTCCGAAAAATGCAGCGGTATGCAGGGCCGTAGAGCCGTCGTTGTTTTTTACGGAAAGGTCCGCCCCGGCGGCGATAAGCGCTTTGGCAATTTCGGGTTTGTTAAAGGTCGCCGCCGAGATCAAAGGAGTGGCGCCACTCATGGGTTCTTTTTGGTTGATGTCCGTTCCGGCTTTGATGTGTTGTTTCACGGCCTCGAGGTCCCCTTTTATTACGGAGGTCTGAATGTCGTCTTTCGGCTTCTTTACGGTCTTCTCGATTTTGACAGGTTTGCTTGACTGTTCCTTTTTCGCATTTGCGCAAGCGCTGGTGAAAAAGAGAGCGATGAGGATAACCGGGAGAGTCATTTTGAATGGGTTCGTGTTAAGCGTTTTCATGTCTTGAAATTTTTGTAGTTAATAATCCGTTTGACTTTTCACAAAGGTGGGATCAAAGTGGTTTTAGGCGTTAATCGGTATGAAGCGGGATGCATCAAGTTTGGGGAATCGATGAAAATTATGCGTCATGAGTATTAATTATGACGCAAAAGGCTGTTTTTAAATTCGTGAAGCTTGAAAAAATCAAGTGTTCAGATAATGCTTCAAAGGGCGTTTTAGACTTATAGGAATGGGTTTACGATGCGGTTTACTTTATCTTTTTGCCGGATACTCTTTGCATATTGCCCTTAATCTTATATCCTTTACGCTTTAATGTCGAGAAAGCGAAAAAGAATATGTCCGAGACGCCTTTAAAAGGAGATTTCATAAAGCGGGCCGAGGCTCTGGTATTGGAGCATTTGGCAAACGAGCAGTTCGGAGTATCCGAATTGGCGGATCTCATGCATATGAGCCGTTCGAATCTGTTGCGGAAGGTAAAGAAGCATTCCGAGCTTTCTGCCAGTCAGTTTATACGTCAGGTACGGCTTCGCAAAGGCATGGAGCTGTTGGAACAAACCGAATGGACGGTGGCTGAGATTTCAGATAAGGCCGGCTTTGGTAACAGTTCTTATTTCATAAAGTGTTTTCGTGAGCAGTACGGCTACTCGCCAGGTGAGGTGAGAAAAAGGGAGCCTGAAACGGTGACGGTCGTGGAGTCGAAGCTGGCTGAAGAGCCTTTAGCGTCGCAGGAGACTGAACCGAAAAGCTTTCGTTTGACTTATCTCGTGGCGATTTTGGTTGTTGTTATATTTGGATTATTCTTTTATTTTAATAATTCGAAATCATCTTCTAATGATGAGGGGCGTGTAAGTAAGAAGTCCATCGCCGTTTTGCCTTTCAGGAATTTGAGCAGTGACTCTACGAACCTTTATTTTGTGAACGGTTTGATGGAGTCGTCGATAAACAGCCTGCAGAAGATTGAGGACTTGAGAGTGGTCAGCAGGACTTCGGTGGAGAAATTCCGTAATGCGGATATGACGATTTCGGAAATCGCCGAAGAGCTTGACGTAAACTATCTGGTGGAAGGCAGTGGCCAGCGTGTCGGGGACCAAGTGTTGCTGAATATACAGCTGATCGACGCCGGGAATGATACTCCTGTTTGGTCGGAGCAGTATAATCATCAGGTCGTAGATATTTTCTCCCTGCAAAGGAGCGTGGCCAAGAAAATAGCCAGCGCTATTCAAGCCAAGGTGACGCCCGCCGAGTTGGAACGTATTGAGAAGAGGCCTACGGAGAATTTGGAGGCTTATGATTTTTATCTTAAGGCGCAGGATTTGTATCAGTCCAGAACCAAAGAGGGTTTGAACGAGGCGATTCCGCTTTTTGAAAAAGCTATAGCGCATGATCCGCAGTTTGCCTTGGCGTATTCGAAACTGGCCATTACGTATTATTATCTCGATATGCATCAGGTTGAAAAACAATACACCGATGTTATCAATCAGAATGCGGACAAGGCATTATTATATGATTCGAGATCGGATATGAGCTTGATAGCCAAGGCGCTTTATTATATGCATAAAAAGGAATTTCAATACGCTATTCCGCATTTGGAAAAAGCTTTGGAATACAATCCGAATTCGGCTTTTGTGGTGAATATGCTGTCGGATATTTATGCCCGCGCCGAACCGAATACGGCTAAGTATCTGAAATACGCTTTGAAGGGAATCCGGTTGGATATCGCCGCCAATGATTCCATCGGCAAGAGTTATATCTATCTGCACTTAAGCAACGCTTTTGTCCAGAACGGATTTGCCGAGGAGGCTTTGAAGTATATAAATCTGTCTTTGGCGTATAATCCCAAGAATGAATACTCGCCTTATCTGAAGGTTTTTATTGAATACGCCGGACATTTGGATATGAAAAAGTCTACGGTGGCGCTTATTGAAATATTGCAAAAGGATACCACCCGCTTGGATATTATGCAGGAGGTGGCGAAGTTTTATTATTTTCAAGAGCGGTATGACAGCGCCTATCATTACTATAAAAAGTTTGTGGACAGAAAGCGGGAATACGGCTTGAATATGTATCCGCATGAGAACCTCAAAATTGGCTTGGTATACGATAAAATGGGGTATGCGGAACAGGCGAAGATTTTTTATAAGGAGTATGCCGATTATTGCGAAAACGATAAGTCTATTTATAAATCGGCGAGCATAGCCTCGAAGTTGGTGCATGAGGGGAAATACGACGAGGCGATGGAGCAACTGAAGGTGTTCGCCACCAAGAGTGATTACCAGTATTGGTTGTTGCTATTTTTGGAAAAAGATCCACTGTTGAAACCGTTGTTGAAGCATCCGGAATTTACGCCTACTATCCAGAAAATCAAGGACGGATTTTGGGAGAACCATGAAGAGATTAGGCGGTCTTTGAGGGGTTCGGATTATTTATTAGGAAAGAAGAAGGAGATTTAGTCCTATTGAGTTAGTGTTCAGTTAATCAATAAAAGTCGTTTATGCTTAAGTATCTATTTTTAGGTTTTTCGATCAGTTTAGGGTCATGGATTTTTGGGATGTTGTTCAATGCTATTTTTATGAAAACGAAATACTATGACAGGTTTTCAAATCTGAATTTTATTAGGAGCAGAAGTCTGAATAAAATCATGGGAATCGAATATTTCAGATGGATTATCAAGAATAGCTTTTTTAGGTTTTTCAATCAGAAGATTAAGCTCGAAAATAAGAGCGTAGACTTGAATGAGATCAGGAAGGAGATGACTATCGCAGAAGTGAGTCATTTGATCGCTTTTCTGCTTGTGAGTGTTTTCGCCGTATATAAGTCCCTTTCTGATGGAGTAATGGCTGGAATGTTGATTTCTGTTGGGAATGTGCTGTTGAATTTATACCCTTCTCTGTTACAACAGGAGAATAAAAGGCGTTTGGATAGGTTGATTAAAAGACAGGCTGGTTTGTGACTTTTTGAAGGCCTAAATAATAAGGTTCTGTGGGTATCAATAAATGTGTATTTGATATTCGCCCATATTTGTCGTGAAAAATTGATTGATGAAATAGGTTTTGGTTAAGGCTTAAAAATTTCAACTTCGGTGTTTAGGTATTCCTGACCAAATTCTTTGATGATCATACTGTCACACTCTTGCTCTGTTAGTAAGCTATTGAAATGCTCTCCTATTGTAATCGGACGATTTATGATTGTTTTTAATTGTTCCGTTAGTCTTGGAGAATGTGTCGCAATTAGTGAAGAGAGGTTATGAATTGTTGTGATGGTTTCTTGACCGTCGTCATAAAATCCGCATGCTAGGTCAAGGCAAACTCTAAATATCCAACCAGAGAGGTTAGGTGCGTATAGTGTGGCTTCATGGAAGAGTATCCAGATGATTACCGTTCCGTTTTTTGTATCTAAAAACCATATAGCGTCTTCATGGCAAAGGCCCAAGATCATCAGTTCATCTCGAGGTGTTTCGCCGTCGAATTCATAGTTGTCCTTGTCTAAGATTTGGCTAGGCTTGAGCCAGGCTAAATAATCTGATGCGTTGTACTCTTGGTTGTAGGGGACGTTTTGGCTTATCCACTTTTTATAAAGCGAAGGCAGTGCGCCGAATTTGTTTTCTATTTCTGAGTGGGGTGACATTATTCTATTTGATTTGTGGTATATGGTTTACGTTCGTCGAGTTTGAGTGATGTTTTCATTGTCAAATTTAGTGATTTTTAATAAGGCATTGAACCCAGAATTCAGGGGTATTATCGGATGTTATCCAGTAAATTTTGACAGATATAAAGACTTTCAGAAGATATTTCTGAGGAGCTTTTCCTTGGTCGCAGAAACATTTCCTTTTTCTTCTTCAGGACTAATATTTCCCCTGAAAACAGTGTACATATATCAATATATTTTTCCCAGATTGTGAGAGTAAACACGATGTTGTCGCGTTTGAAAGTTGAATTCGGGAATACCTAAGACCAACAAATATGGAAGAGTACCTTTTTGAATACCCAAAACTTAGCGTTTTTGTAGGCTTGATAGTCATTAACGGGTTGGGCAAAAAGCTGACGGGAAGAAGAAACGGCCCTGTTTACAGTCTATTTCTATTGATTATGGGCACTGTATTCGGGTCTTGTTCAACGTTGGGCGAACGGGTTAAGAAGAGTAACAATAATTTTTATTACAGCGTTGACGGCAAGGAAATCCGTTACTCCCCTTCGGGAAACTGGTTTGAGTTGGGCAACTCTCCGATGCCTGAGGGACTAGATATTGAAACCTTTGAGGTGCTGGACAATTATTATTGGGCCAAAGACAAAAATAGGTTCTATTACAGAGATGTTGTCTTGGACTATCTGGAAATCGACAGGGAAAGTTTTGTGGTTATCGATATTTCGCAAGCGAAAGACAAGAATAAATACTACGCCATGAACCGTGGAGATTGGTCATATGGCCCGAACCCTATAAAAGTGGTGGTTGGCGCCGACCCTGAAACGTTCGAGGATGAGCCAGACAGAAGCTTGTGGTCCAAAGACGCATATAATTATTTTTATGAATATCAAAAGGCGAATCTTGATGCCGGCACTTTCAGTGAGCTTACCGAACAGTTTGTCAGGGATAAAGACCATGTGTACCTTCTCCCCCACTCGACGGTGGAAAAAGACGAAAGTATAAGCTTTGAAAAGCTAGATATAGACCCGGAAAAGGTGCGTGTTTTTGGTAACGGTTTTATCCGTGACAACGAAAACCTTTATTACTACTGTTATAACTTCCAAAACGAATCTAAAAACCGTCTGATTACCATCCCGTTCGAAAAATTAAGCGACGTTAAATTCTTAGACAAGGACTATCTCATAATCAAAGACAAGGTATATTATGACGCTCACCTGATAGAGGAAGCCGACGCTGAGACTTTCCGTTCGCTAGAACGTTGGTACAAGGTTGACAAAAACGCTCTGTACATAGGCTTCAAACGCTTTCCGAATGTTGATTTTGAGACGCTTAAATACGTGGAAAAGACAGAATATATTCAGTATTATCAGGATAAGAATTTCATTTATCACTCAAATGGGGAAACTGAACCGGTAGAGGGCGAAGTAGTCGAGAAGTGATACTTTCACCAAAAGAAATATAGGGTATTAGAAGTGCGTTTAGGAATAATTCTTCTGTTAGGGTTTCTGGATGCGAAAACGTTTATTGGTATTATACTGGTCTAAAGAGGTGCCCGTGAAAAAGTTTCACGGGCACTTTTTGTGTGGTCGAATAATTAATTACCTATTCCCACTCAGGGTTTTGCTCTAAATTTGGAGCTAGGTCACGCTCCTGTTCCGGGATTGGGAAGATGTAATGTTTGCTTTCGTCGAAAGCCCTGGTCTCCAAAACCGGCGCACCAGATAATTTTACCGATTTTTTGGTGATTTTGAGTCCTTTAGGTTGGTACCCGTCATTTAAATGCATTAATCTCCACCTTCTGAAATTGAAATACATCCAACCTTCAAAAGGTAATTCCCGCATATACTCGTCCTGAATTTGTTCCATGGTTAGGCTTCCCGCCATATATTTAGGCAAGAGGTCTGAGGCTCTATATCTTACCACATTAATGGTGGCATCCAAGATGTCTTGGGGAACATTAGCCGCTCCGCCACGTTGTTCAGCTTCGGCCTCTGCCCGCATTAGTAGTACGTCGGCATAGCGTAATATGATCCAGTTGAGAGGAGAGTCATTGCTGGAAGCGGTTTCGTTTTTTCCCTCAATGACGTACTTCCGCATGTTCATGCCCGTAGCCGCCAATGTATATTTCTGCATCTGGTAAGGGTATAGTACATCATTGTTCTCTCGATCGGTAAAATAGGCGCCGGGCCTTAGGAAATTAGCGTCGAGTCGAGGATCCTTCCCTTCAAAATAGTCGTAAACCTCTTTGGAAATCCTATTGTCTTCTATAATGTATTCGGGTTCAGGGTCTATTACTTCATATTTGTCAAGTAACCACCTCGTAGGCTGTATCCACGAGAAACCATTCGCTTGAGAACTGGCGTTGGAAAAGGCTTTCTGGAATTTAGCGCCCGGTTCAGCATCGTTTTGCGAAACGTATTGGATATCGAAGATCACTTCAGAGTTATTCTCGTTTTCCAATTTAAATATATCGGCGTAATTGTCTTGTAAAGTATACCCTAAGCCCATTACGGCCGTGGTTTGCTCAATTGCTGTTTGCCAGTCTTTTTCTAACATCGCTACCTTGGCGCGCATAGTACGGGCGGCGCCTTCCGTAGCCCGGCCTATTTCGGTAGGAACTGCGGGAAGGTTTGCGATGGCATAATCAAAATCAGCTATTACAAAAGCCATAACTTCCTCTCGGCTACTTCTTACGGCGAGTTGATCCTCGATCTTCGGAACGCTTTCGAACAATGGAACTCCACCGTACAAATCGACCAGGTGGAAATAAAACATTCCGCGCAGGTATCTGGCTTCTGCCGTGTAGCGTTGCTTTCGACTTTGATCGTTTTCGCTTATTGCCTCGATATCGTCGATGTGCGTAAGGAAATCGTTGGCCCGTACAATGCCTCTGTATGAGTTTGTCCAAAGGGCATTCACCGCTCCGTTTCTTCCGTCATGGTCGCCGCGGGCTATTTCTCGGAATTTGGCTGAATTAGCGGGCCTGTTATAACCGATGGGAGTTATCATATCAAAATAGGCCATAGCGGACCACCCCATACTGGTATTGCTAACCTGCAAGACATCGTAAACAGATGTAAGGCCGGCTTCAGCGTCATTTAGGTCTTTCCAAAAGGAGGCTTCCGAGAGCTTATTATAGGGTTGTTTATCAAGGAACGAGTCACTACAAGCGGAAAACATAACCGCTAAGTACAGAACGAGGGTTGGTTTTATAATTTTTCCCATATCAAATAGCGATTGTTAGAATTGAACATTCAAGCCGATAATAAAAGTGCTTACGTTAGGAACAGAGGTGGAACTTCGTGTCTCAGGGTCCAAGCCGAGTTCGGAAAAATAGTCGGAGACAGTGAAGAGGTTATCCGCGCTTAGGTATAAGCGAGTATTGTTGATCCCTAGGCGTTGAGTGACAGTTTTCGGTAGTTTGTAGCCCAGCTGAACGTTTTTGACTCTTAAATAGGACATATCCCGAATCCAAAAAGTGGAACTATATTCGTTCATTCCATTAGACTCATCAAATAAGCGGGGCCACTGCCCTTCAGGGTTCTCTGTTTTGTCATAAGCATCTAACCACATACTATGAAGAGCTCCCCTTCCGATATTGACAAACGGCTTGTTACCACCTCCCAACCAAGTTCCTTCCACATCGGAGACCCCTTGGATCAGCATCGAAAAATCAAAATTCTTATACCGTAAAGATAAATTTGCTCCGTAATTATAAGTCGGAGCACTTTTACCGGCTATGATCCTGTCATCTCCGTCTATTATACCGTTACCCGCGTCGGGAATACCGTCACCGTCAGTGTCTTCCGTGATTTGGTCTTTGTATTCTATATCACCCAAATCGGTAAACGGGCGATGAGTAGCGGCATTGTCTAGTTGCTCTTGGCTACGGAATATCCCCACCGATTCGTAGATGTAATACGAGCTTGAGTTCTCCCCAACTTGAAGCGCTCCTTTCTGAACGTGTTCGGAGAGTTTGGTGACTTCATTTTTAATCCAAGTCAGGTTACCGCCTAAGCTATATTCCAAGTCGCCCACTTTTCCTGAATAGGACAGAGAGAATTCCAAACCTTCATTAACAAGCTCCGCCAAATTGATTACCGGATCTCCTTTAGCCCCCAAAAAATTAGGCAGAGGAAGACTTCGTAATATGCCTGTCGTATTTTTGTGGAAATATTCGGCTGACAAGTCCAAAGTTTTGAATAGCCGTGTTTCCATCGCCACGGAACTTATCTCTGTGGTTTCCCACTGGATGTCAGGGTCCATAAACTGGGTTGAGGCGTAGCCCGGGTAGATTTGCTCTCCGAAAGTGTAATTTTTATTAATACTATAGGTATCTTGATAAGGGTAACTACCGATTCTGTCATTGCCTAAACGCCCCCATGACGCCCGGAGCTTTAGGTTGTCCAAAGCCTTCCATCCACTTAAGAAATTTTCCTCACTGATACGCCAACCTGCGGATACCGACGGGAATGTCGCGTCACGGTTATGCTCGGCAAAACGAGATGATTTATCTAAACGAAGGTTACCTTCAACCAGATACCGGCCTTTGTAATCGTAATTAAGCCGTCCGAAGAAGGACTCCATAGAGTTGTCGGTGATACCCCCATTTACGCTTGGGTCCACTGATCCCGCGTCCAAGACATAAATCTCATTGCTTGGAAACCCTTTCAGGCTCCCGCCAATATCATCAAACCGGTATTGTTCCGCTTGATGGCCCAGCATGGCTTTAATGTTATGCCCCTCAATACTCCTTTTATAAGTTGCGGTCTCGAAATTAACCAAACGGTAGCTTTGCGAATGTTGAGTGCTGGCCTCTCGCAAGTCGTTCTTAGGGTGACTCAGCACGTCTTCCCTATAGTTTTTCTCGAAATAACGTTTCGAAAAAGAGCGATATAGAGAGTTATTGTAATTTAAGGCCACTTTCGCCTCCAATGTAAGTCCCTTGATAGGTTTGAGCCGGACAAATACATCCGAAACGATTCTTTGTCTTCTGCTGTTTCTGAATTCGTTTTCCGCTTCCGCCAATATGTTCCTTACCCCTCCCAAACTTGAGTGCTGGCCACCAGCCCAATATCCGTCGGGGCCTTTGACGCTGCTAACACCAGGGGCTGAATTTTCAAGACGAAGCCCTCCTCCATAAATGTTGGGAGTCAGGTCTTTCCAAACCAATGATAGGTTACCGCCCACGCTTAAGATTTGATTCAAATCCGTCTCAACATTTGTCCTGATCGAATACCTGTCTTGTTCGTTTCCTTCCAAAAGCCCCTGCTGATTCAAATATGATAGTGACATACGGTAACGTGTTGATGCCGATCCGCCACTGAAAGAGAAATTATGGTTTTGGATAAAGGCCGATCCGCCGACCTGCTCATCATACCAATCCGTATTTGGGTGGGTAAGCGGGTTGTCGCTATCGCGCCATTCTTGAATGTCTTCGACCGGGAACATTTCCTGATTATAAAACGTATTCGCCTTTTCCATCCATACAGCGAAGTCACTAACATAATCCGGGGCGGTGAAGCTCTTTTGCCAACCTGCGTACGCATTGTATTTCATCTTCATTCTTCCGGTTTTACCCCTCTTGGTAGTGACCAGAATAACACCCGCGGCGGCCTTTGCCCCATAAATCGCCGCCGAAGAAGCGTCTTTAAGAATAGCAATAGAAGCGATGTCATTTGGGTCGATATCACTCATCGAGGTTTCCAAACCATCCACAATAATCAGAGGGGTGTTTATACCGCTTAAGGTTGTGTTTCCCCTAACCCGTATAGATATCGATTCATCACCAACACTGCCCCCTTTGGCGGTACTGACGTTTAGGCCCGGAGCCAATCCAGATAATGCGCTGGCGACATTCGGAACCGCCCTGGAGTCAACCTTTTCCAAATTGACACTGGCTACGGACCCTGTGAGATTCACTTTCTTTTGTTCTCCATATCCGACTACCACCACGGTTTCCAATTCGGCGAGATCCTCTTCCAATATAATGTCTATACGCTGGCGGTTACCGATGATTGTCTCTTGGGTTTTATGCCCTACAAACGAAATGACTAAGATGTCATCCGTGTTAGTCTTTAACGTAAAATTACCGTTGACATCGGTTACGGTACCTTGTGTCGTGCCTTTTATCATTATATTGACTCCGGGGATTCCGTCTCCTTGCGCATTTTTCACAGTGCCTGATAACGTTGTCTTTTCCTGCTGAAGGGCCGGAGAAACAAGTTTAGGTTTTATGCGCTGTCTTTTTATGATAATACTCCCCTTGTGCAATTCGTATATCAGTTCCGAATCTTTCAAAGCTTTCTGTAACGCTTCCGAGAGCGCAAAAGAACCTTGGATAGATACTGATGTTGTTGATTTTACATCTCCATCACTAAAGAAGATTTTCATGTTTGATTGCTTGGCGATTTCATTCAGGACAACCTTTAGCGTTTCATTTTTGAAATGAAGCGTTACCGTATTGTCCGAGTCGGCATGTAGCGGTGTCAATGACAGTGACAAAAACAACATTGACAATAGTATTCGTAGCTTTCGTATGTCTACGAAAGCTTTTTTGTAAAAATCATTCATATCTTTATTGTGAATTTTAAAAATTGTTGTGAATCAACAGAATTCATGAGGGCGGTTGTGGGACCGCCCTTTCTAATGTTTATGTTTTTTGCATAGCCCTCCTTTCCATTAAGGTGTATCTTTTTTTCTCTACGTTTTCTCCGCAAATTCCCAAGGTGAAAATCATCATTGACACAAAAGCCTATCTTTAAGCGGGATAGTGCGTTTTGGGCTATTCTGTCTCACCTTGGATATAAGCGGAGACTGATATGGACCCTTGATTATCCACAAACTGAGCGCTAGGAATTTCTATTTTAAGGACGTGATTACCGGCCGAAACTGTTCCCAAGTCGAATTCCCTTATCGGGATGATATCGCCCGGGCACCAGTTGCTGAAAGAAGCCCATTCTTCGTCTGTTCTCGGGCTTGGTCCATAAATACCGTTACCTTGTGTATTTACGACCCTGAAGGGTTCGCATGACACGCCGCCCGGAATAAATGAAGCCACAGAACTACCATCAAAGGACAAAAAGTGTTCTCGTCTATTATATTCTTCTCCCCCTTGATTCGCTCCGTGACTTGAAGTGATAAAGTATAGTTTCGCGTTTTGTATATCTTTTTCCGTATTAATAGAAAAAGTTTTGACCGCTTCTCCCAATACATCCGTATTGGAATCTTTATAACTTTTTATCCCAAACTTTTTGGCTAATAAATGAAAAGTCTGCGCAGTGTGCTCATACTCGCTTTTTGGGGATACGAAGTCTATAGAAGCGATAAAAGTCTCTTTACGGCCCTCGCAACCGGGCACCTGTTTTTGTCCCGTTGAGGTGAGCCCGTTTAAGTCCATGCTGATGTAGAAATCATATTTCTCTTTTAAGCTGGTGTCTTTTAATAGTTTCAGCACATTGTCAATCTCGAATGAGTAATCAACGTGGTCTGGACTTATGTTACGGTTCATAAATGGCGTTATGAACCGCGCTATTTCGATCTCTATCTTGTTCTCGTTATCGACATAGTCCTCGCCTGTAGGCACGAATACCAGTTGAATATGACCCTTCCTATCATAGTTGTCGCAGGCCGCCCAGACGGTAACATTGAGTCTCAACTTTCCGTGGAGTTGGGCTATCATGTCGTTTGTTATTTTTCTGGCGTGCGTCGTATTCGAAATCTTCAAGATATTTTCCGGCACAGGCAGTACGTCTGTGGCTTTTCTTGTATAGTGAGTTATCCGGTCAAAAAGGTTAACGATAGTAGCTTTTGGGGCTACGTTTACTTGTATAGTATTGCTAGTGTACAACTCATCATTATGTTTATATTGAGCGACAACACTGTATTCACCGGGTTCTTCAGGCGAAAAGACATTACCCTCTATCAAAGTGTTTCCAATGTATATTTTACTTATGGAAGTAATATCCTCATCCAAATTATTCAAGACTGTAAAAACAAACTCTTCGCCCACGGGAAGTGTATTTTCATTTGATGAAATGAATATGGCTTCGATCGGGTTTACGTCCGAATCGCCGTCATTGTCCCTACAGCCCGTAACAAAAATGAGCAGAGCGGACAATTGCATCAGATACAGAAAAATTGATCGTAAAGGATTTCTCATAGTGTGTGTTGAAGTTAATGAGATGTATAAAAACTGGGAGCTTTAGTAACAGAAGGGCGCTCCATTTGTATCAGTCTAGACTATTAGATCCAACTATCACTTTTCCACCAACTTTTTTATAATGCACTCCACAGAGTTTTGACAAAATGACCAAAGCCTCATCAAGGTTTTCTTTATCAAAAGTTCCGTTAAAGGTATTATTCCCTATTTCACCCGTCCGATCAATTATGTCCACTCCATACCAACGACTTATACGGGGCAGAATTTCGTTAAGAGGCATAGACTTAAAGACTAAACGCCCCTCCTTCCATGCGGTGAATGTATCTGTGTTCACGTCCTTTACCTTAAATCTCTTGCTAACGGTATTATAAATAAAGGCTTGACCGGGCTTTAGCTTGGAAGCTTTCGTCAAATCGAAACCGAAAGAATTTCGGGGCGCTATAGCTACGCTACCCTCAACTAAAACCGCCCTATGTTTTTTCTCATTGGAGTAAGAGCTGAAATTAAAAGCGGTGCCAAGTACCCGGACCCTGATCCGTTGAGCATTCAAGTAAAACGGTTTATGTATTCTTTTTGAGATTTCACAATAGATTTCCCCGTTGATCAGCTCAATATTTCTTTCGTTGCCTTTAAACACGACCGGGTAACGAACCTCGGTTCCCGAATTAAGATATATCAGGCTACCGTCGGAAAGCTGAAGGGAAAAGCGTTTGCCTTTAGGAACCCTTATTGTGTTGAATTCCTCTTTTAAACTTTGAAATCCTTGCGCCTTATAGCTTACTTTCTTTTTGTCCGTAATCCGAACAAAGCCATTCCTCACATCATTTTTTATATTTTCTTCCCCAAGTAGGATAACACTACCGTCCGAAAGAGTGAGGCTAATTTTATCAGGTGTAGGGTTGTTATGGGAAGGTCCCCCTTTATCACTATGATTAGCGAAAAATAAAAGGCTGGATATAGCCAGTAACACCAGCGAAGCCGCAACACTTGAAATCCATAGTTTCTTGGTTCGGTTAGATTGTTTAATCTTTATTTCGACCATCAGCTTCCGTAACGCTCTATCCGTAGATGGCGGAGGAGGGCACATCTGAGATTCCAAAATCTCTTTTTTGACCATATCAGCCATAATTTCGCCGTTCTGGTCGTTCGCATTGACCCAAGAGCATAAATGATCCCATTCCGAATCACTTAGGCTTTTATCAAAATGGCCTTTAATTAACCGTTTTATATTTTCTTCACTATAATCCATTCTATCCCGTTTGCAGAAGGACGGGTAACGAGGCTTTTACCCTTGCTCATTAAGACGATAAATTGAAAAAGAATAACCCGCTAATACAGGAGTACTAAAAAAATGACACTTAGATGAAACGGCGCCATTTCTTTTTTCAGCTTTTTCAACGCCGACGTCAAATTTCCCTCAACTGTTTTTATCGAAACTCCCATTTTTTCGGCCACTTCCTTTCTCTTCATCCCCTGAATTCTGACCATCATAAAGGTCTGTCTCTGCTTGGTCGGAAGTTTTTCAAGAGCTAATCGAAGGTGTTCGTTCAAATCGTTAAAAGCGACTATATCATCCGTTCCCGAATATGACAAAGTAGGCACTTTTCTAGCTATCTGGTTCTGGTGTTTGACTTTAACCTTGTCATGTCGTTTCAAATCCATGAAAGCGTTAAAGACGGTTTTAATGAGGTAGGGCCTTAGCGAGCGGCAGGCCGGCATAGATTTCCTGTTTTCCCATAATTTTATAAAAGTGTCCTGAACCAAATCCTCCGCTATCATCTCGTTTTCCGCTAAACGGTAAGCGTACAGGTACAGATCCCTATGATAACGACGAAAGATTACTTCCAAAGCAGAAAGGTCGCCATCGCTTAATCGATTGATATATAAATCGTCATTATACATATTTTTTTACGTTGTTAATAGGTACTTGACCTCCGTATTGAGGTCCTTTGCGCTATCATGAAACCAGAATTTGTCTCATGAAAAAAATCGATGTATTGTATGCTATGAGCATCCACATATACGCCTTCATTCGCTCTTTTTTATACTCGAAAGGTATGGACAAGCAAAAGCGATATTTTGTAGGGTTTTTTAATAGACCCTAGCGGTAACATCATAAAGGCGGTATTCCAAAAATATAATAACACAAGTGCCCGACGACACGTAATGTCCGTAATTTGTTGTACTTATGTTGGTCTAGAGCAATTATTCCCCTTCTTTCAACAATTGTGCATTCTGATAGGCGACCCCCACTCGGCAATCTACTCTATCAAAATACACTTTGGTCGCCAATAGGGCTTGAAATGAAAAAAATGCCAGTGGATTAAAAAGTATGTCAGCATTTCAGCGCTATCTACAGTATGTTTAGGTTGCTATCGAATCGTGGATACGCCCAATGTCTCCCAATTCATTTTCCTGCCAATAACAGCCCTTTCATTCTCCCCAAATACAAGGAGAACGAAAGGGCAATTAATTATATAGCTACCTGTCGGTTTTTACTTCCTTCAAATGAAACATTGCGCTGGCCATTGACCTGCGTAAGTTTACCCAAATTCCTCTCCCCATTAAGAAGCGTCCTGAAAACAGGGAGCTGTCGATGTTGGTCAAGCGCCTGTTTTTTCCCCTGTTTATTTCTTGGATTCGGTAAACCTTATTGGGATCGAGCCCTTTAAAGCGTAGCATATTTCTTTCGAAACGCCTATGATAATCATGTCCATAAGTCATAGCGACAGCCTCGGATTTATCCGGACGGACATATGCGATCGAAGCATAGCCGTCATTGTCATAAGGAGATTGCAAACGATAAAGATCTCCGAATTGAATAATGGGACGAATACGTTTATATAAACTAATCGCAGATTGCGCATACGCAAGTTCCGAGAGATTCAAGTCTTCTGGAACTAGCTCTATACCTAGACGACCACTCATGGCAATATCAAACCGGAATTTTAAGCTTGCCGTTTTACCCGTGTGCTTATCCGGAGTTTCGGTGACGTGCGATGATGTCGCAATAGGAGGGTATATATGATTAGTCCCCCATTGGATAAAAAGTCTTTCAAAAGGATCCGTATTATCGCTTGCCCAGAATTCGTCAGTGTATTGTAAGGCGCCATATTCCACCCTTCCTCCTCCTGAGGCACAGGTTTGGAAGATTGTTTCAGGATACTTTTCGGAGAGGTGTCGCAATACGTTTTCAAACCCTTTTGCGTACTCTATCCATAAATGGCTTTGTCTATCTTTGGACAAATAGGTGGAGCCAAAGTTTTGCAAATGACGGTTAGCGTCCCATTTTATGTATTTTATTTTTGGATGTTCAGTTAAGAGTCTGTCGACCACGTTAAATGCGAAATCCTGCACTTTAGGGTTTGATAGATCTAACAGGGATTGGTTTCTAAGGAGTAATGGTTTTCGGCCGTTCATTCTTTGAAGAATCCATTCCGGGTGTTTTTTCGCCAGATTACTTTTAGGATTTACCATTTCAGGCTCTACCCAAATGCCGAAACCCATTCCTTTCTTTTCAGCGTAATCGATTAAATGGTCTAAGCCTTCGGGCAATTTCTTTTTGTTGACTTCCCAGTCGCCTAAACCCGCGATTGCTGAATTACGAGGATATTTATTGCCAAACCAACCATCATCAAGCACAAATATTTCGACACCCATCCTTGAGGCGCCGTCAATCATTTCTTTGAGTTTCTTCGAGTCAAAATTAAAACGGACACCTCTCCAACTGTTAAGCACGATCGGGCGTAGCTGGTCCCCATGTCTTATTCCGTGTTTTCTGGCCCAACGGTGCAGGTTTATCGATGCTTTGTTCTTTCCGTTAGCGCTATAAGTAAGAATCATTTTAGGGCTTTTAAAACTAAGCCCTGGATCAAGATTATAGTATGAGGTAAACGGATTGATACCCGCGTTGATGTGACAGCGCTCTTTGTCGTCGACTTGAAATGAAAGCTTATAATTGCCGGACCAGGCCAAAGCGCCCGCATAAACTTCCCCGTAATCTTCGGATGATTCTCCATTCAAAGCCAACATAAATGATGGGTTTTCATTTTCCGTAGCGCGTGTGCCTAATTTGGTTTCTATGTTTTTAATTCCGTTGGTTAACTTTTCTTCCGTAAGGTTCATTTCCTGCTCTCGGCTTCCGTTGAAGTGCAGCAAACGGTATTCGACAGCTTTTAACCGGAATGAGCTGGAGGCAAATTGTTGAAGCTGTACCGCTCCTTTTTCTTTGTTTCTAATTACAGCCCATTGCTCTATCACATTTTCGTTGTCATGAGCCTTGAAATTCAGATCGACATATAGGTTTTTCTTTTCGTCTTTTAGTCGAATTACAGTTGTCTGGATTCCATTGTCACTATTTTGGGTATGGGACAAATAGTATAAGTCCGTCGCCAAAGTCCCGTCATCGTGGCGTACTATCAATGCGGTTTCGTAAGATTCGCCATTTCCGAAACTCGGGTAAATCTCTCCAAAGTACCCGTCGTTGTGTTCTGTTCCCCGCAAGTTTGGCAGGCGCTTTCCAAAGTGGACTTGTTCAACTTTCTTCCCTTTCGTCACCTGGTATAACATCGATATGTCACCCGTATGGATGTGTATATTTTGACCAAATAAGGCAGGGCTGAAAAGCAGTAAAATAAGGGAATAAAAATAAGGGGTGGTTTTTTCTAGCATTACAGATTTCGATTAATGATAAATTCACAAAAGCTCTCCAAGGGAGTTGGATCATTGAATTCTCTTGGTAGGCTGTAATGTTAGCCGATAAGCGCGCTGGTGTTTCTGAAAAAAAACTCAACCTAGACCACTTTTGTGGCTGAGTACAATAGTGTTCACTCTTGAAAACATCATTAATATCGATGAAAAAACTAGGCGCATTATTTCATTAAATGATGAATAACATAAGGTTTTAAACCTTGAATTCTGTTTGACAAACAACCTTTTGTTTCGGTTCTCATAATGAATGGACAATATTGAAATTACCGTATATGCAGTAATTTATGGTATTGGCCACTTTTTTATCTCAAATGTCTTTTTGAACCGTCCCGTGCTGTTTAGTCCTGTTTTTTAAGTTTGGTGTAAATGACGGTAAATGGTCTTTTTAAGAGTTTGACGTCGGTTTTAATTTTTAAACTAATTATCAACGAAATGAAAAGAAGAGACTTTCTTAGAAAGAGCGCAATGGCTTCCGCAGGGGCTAGTTGCATACCGATGTTGGCCCGCGGGGCCGCAAGAAAAAAACCGAATGTCTTAATTATACATACCGATCAACAAAGTGTCTGGACATTAGGCGCATATGGAGGAGATGTTGTCAAGACACCCCATATAGATTCGTTGGCCGAGGAAGGTGCCCGTCTAGATAATTTTTTCACTAATTCGGCGGTTTGTACGGCCTCACGCGGATGTTTTATCAGCGGGATGTATCCGCACACTAATGGCGCGTATAAAAATAATATTCAGATCAGGCAAGATATTGAGGGTTTTGGGCACGTGTTTAGAAAAGGTGGCTATGATACGGGGTATATTGGCAAATGGCATCTCGACGGTGACCCAAAGCCCGGTTTTACGCCAAAGGAACGGGCACTGGGTTTTGAAGACAGCCGTTTCATGATGAACAGGGGCCATTGGAAAAAACTTCAGGATCAGCCTGACGGTACCGTTAAGACCTTTCCATATAATATAATAGGTGACAAGAAAACTTATACAACCGACTTCTTGACGGATAAGGCTCTGAACTTTATGAAAAAAGACAGAGGAGACAAACCGTTTATGCTGATGCTCTCTTTTCCCGACCCTCATTCTCCATTGTCCGTCCGTAAGCCATATGATACGATGTTTAATCCAGAAGACATGGAGCTGCCTACTACATTTGACATCCCAAGACCTGATTGGATGTCACGAGATCTACCCTATGGTAAAGACAGAAAAGACCGGAAAACGGTACTGAAACGTCATAAAGCGCAGTATTATGGGATGGTGAAGTGCATTGACGACAATGTGGGACGTTTGATTAAAAAGTTAAAAGCCATGGGGCAGTATGACAATACGATTATTGTCTTCACTTCCGACCATGGTGAGTACCTGGGTGAACACGGCGGGCTTTACGGTAAGAATATGTTTTACGAGAATGCCTAC
Organism: Fulvitalea axinellae; assembly: GCF_036492835.1. Classification (GTDB taxonomy): domain Bacteria; phylum Bacteroidota; class Bacteroidia; order Cytophagales; family Cyclobacteriaceae; genus Fulvitalea; species Fulvitalea axinellae. Next base: position 459,961 of record NZ_AP025315.1, read on the forward strand.
AGAGTACCTTTTATTGTAAGATGGCCAAGAAAAATCAAGGCAGGTACGGCAATTAAGGAGCATGTCACGACAGTAGATTTTAAGTCAACGATTGCCGGTTTGGTTGGTTTTTCCACAAATGGCGAAGAGCAGGGAATTGACACGTCCAATTTTTTGAAAGGTAAGAAAGTAAAAGGTCATGAGGACACGGCTTATTTCCATCACTGTGACGGGGAATTCGCAGGCATTTATGATAAGGACTATTCTGTTGGGTTTTTCTCTGTAGGTAAGCATGTACTTTTTGATAGAAGAAAGGACCCTGATCAAATCAATAATTTAGCGGAAAAGCCCGAGTATTCCGAGACACTGCGACAGTTCCACGTAAAGGTGTTGAAACACAGTAAAAGTGTTGGGGAGAAAGATGCCAAGTGGCTTGAGAAACTTAAGGTTGGTGTGGCCGGTTAAATGTAGTCAGTGGTCTTTTTAATAGGTTCGGAAAGCGTTTAGTCTTTATGAGAAGGGCCGTTTGGTTTTAAAACCCAGGCAGCCCTCTTTTATGGAAAAAGTCTACACGTTTACAAAGTCGAGTAATTATTCGCATGTGGGTTGGTCTCTCATCGATTTAGAGCTTGTTTGGATTAGTATTCCTCGAATCTTGATGCCGACACTTTCGGAGAACTTACCGAACAGTTTGTGAAGGAAAAAGATTATGTGTACCTCCTCCCCCACTCGACAGTGGAAAAAGACGAAAGTATAAGCTTTGAAAAGCTGGATATAGATCTGGAAAAGGTGCGATTACGTTGTGCTTAGGAAAAATTATTCTATTTGGGTTTCAGGGGTCGAATACGTTTATCAGACCTTTACCTAATACGTAATGCCTTATACTTAAGACTTGTGTGGATTTATTGTGTGAGGCCTCTGATTTTGCCTTTTTCCCTTGTAAGGGCCAGCAATAACTCTTCCTCGTCATATTTGTCTATTAAGTCCCGTACCATATGGCAGGAATCAAACAGGTATTGGGTGTCTTGTTGGAAACGGGGAAAGGACATTTTCGAAAAAGCCTCTATCATCGGGCCTTTGGTCTTCATCTTGAGCATTCCTTCCACCATCCCCATTTCCAACGCCTTGGTGCTCGTACCTTCTATTATACCACTTAGGAAGTTTCGGCTTAGGGATTGCCCGGTCGTTCCCGCTATCAAATTATCCAGCACCTTCTTTAGAATGGAATGCAAGTAGCTCATTTGTTTTGTGGCCTGCCTGTGAAACTGAACCGGATATTTGTGCGGGTCCTGTAAAAACTTGCCTACTTCGGCGTATTCGTCGGTGGTGACTTTTTCGTTGCCGGTCTCCAAATAATTCAAAAAGATAAACTGTCCGTATACGCTGATAGTCTGGTCAATGGCGTGCAGTGGCATATCCTCGGGGACGAATTCAAATTCTTCAAACCCGACATGCTTGGGCTTTATATTGAAAAGTACGTTGCCGTTATGGATCGTTCTCCACAGGCGGTCATAATTGCCCATTAGCAAATCGTAAAGGAAAAGTTCACCCAGCGATGCCTGGTAATCTGGAGTAGAAACTACGGCTTTGAATAAAGCTGGGCCTTCTACCGTTCCGTAAGAGTCCGTGAAGTCTTTTCTGGAACGGCCCGACATCTTTTCCATTATAAGGCACGTAAAATCGAATTTGGCCTTTTGTGTACGTTGTAAATCTGAGTAAAACTCTGAACGGGTAAGGGCATTGGGGCATTCCACGGTTTTGGCAAACAGTTCGCCTAGCACGGGCGAGTTTCTAGGCAAGGCCAAACAGGGCGGAGCCGTTACACGGCGCCCTATTACATTGATGAAGTTTGAAGCCAGCGCTTCCTTTTCGGGAAACCATGTGAAGGCGAAATTTATATCTGATTCTGTTCTGACAAATTTGATAATTCTAGGCTTGCCGTCTTTCGTTTCAAACTCGTAAACTCTGCCGTATGCTCCTTGAGCCCTAAATTTCTTTAATGTTGCGAAGTTGACGTCTTCCACTTTAAAGTCGAGAGTTGGCTCTAATAAAGACATGGTCGCCTGCTGGCTTCTGGGCGAAGCGCCCATTCCTCTTGAAACGGGAAGAAGCCGTCGGTGTTCGTTGGGCAAATCGGGACTTGTCGGTGACGAACTGGATTCAGAATCCGAGCCGGTATCCGAGGAACCACTGACAGGACTATCACCATCAAGAGCGTTGGTGGAACCCCATTTCGTAAAATAAGGCAAGCCTGATTCGGCGTAAAGTTTTTTCAGTCTCTCTTCGACTTCGCTAGGTGTGTCAGGATACATCTGCTGTAAAAGTACACGGGCAAGAGCCAGAAAAGGAGGAATGAAGGTGAACACGTTTTGTCCTTTTGTTCCTGAAGCTTCGGCGAGTTGCTTTCTGGCCGTGATACCGGCGGGAAATCGGATTATGGGGTTGTCTTCGTCGCCCGCTAGCTCCGGAAACGTTAGTCCACTAAGGCCTTCGGGTATTACTTCAAAGGCGGGATCAATATAACGTCTCGCCGATACGCTGATGAAATCAGAGACTAACTTCGCCCCGCTTGGATATGCGGTGAGTTGGGCGAAATTACCAAGTAGCTCGCTGTGATCGGCTTGTGAAGAGGCTGAAGTTGTCAGCGGAAAAGTAGATGTGGAGCAGGTGGCACTCAAGACTGTGTCCAAAGCCATGGGGTCAATATCCATGATCTCGGGCTTTATGCCGTAGCGATATATTGGAGTCAGCGGTATGCCGTAGCGCCTTAGCTTTCGAGTGACGCTGGTCCTCTCCTTCTGTACTTCGTCCAAAATCCGTAAGTGGCTGGTTAGCTCGGTGTACTCCTCTTTGTTGTATCCGGCTACGGGCAACTGGCGTTCGTGTATCCATTTGAACACCAGTTGTTCCAGTTCATGCAAAAAACGAATACGTTGATAGAGATTTTCCATCAAAGCCTGCCTGTTTTTTGGGGCTATGGTGTCCCCTTCCAACCAATAGATCTCATACGTTTCCAAAAGCGCCAAGATACGGTTTTCATGATACGTAAGGCGTTTCGGTTTGCCGGAAGGGCGCTCCTTTTTTTTCGAAAGCACCATAGTTCTGTAACCCTCCGCCGTCAACATGGCTTGTACGGGAAGTCCGGGGCCGGGCGGGGATAGGCTTATTCCCCGTGAAGAGTGGGTCCGTGTATCTCGGCTACTTCTGTTTGGACGGAAAAACACATTGAACGCTTATATGGGGGAACAAGGATAGGGCTCTTGCTAGCCAACGTTCAAACTCTAGGCCATATGCTTGCGGGCACATTTTAATCGACACACTACGGAAATCGATAAAACCTTAGTGGATGTCAGCCCGCTTATGTATCCTGACTTTATTGTCAACATTTTAAGACAAAGTGATTACGAAAAAAATCGTCTTAGAAAAATTAAAATCCCTTGAATGCCTGAAAAACTCCCTTTTCGTGGGAGTTTGAGGATATCTCCATTTAAGACAAGTAAGTTCCCTGTTAAAACGGCTGAAGTGAGGATCTCTCTTTTAAAATATAAAAACAAACGGTCCGGACAATTAAGTTTCGGACCGTTCTTTTACTGATAAAGTGTTATTCCCACTCTCCCGCTTCTTTTACAAAATCGTAAACAAACGTTCTGGAAGTTCCTTCCGAATCCGTAGCGTAAACAAGAATAGAATTCTGTTCGACGTTTGTAGACACTTTGAAGACATCCAGACTAATGCCCTTAAAAGTTATTTTTTCCCTTTTGTAAAGACTCCCGAAGATATCCCTAACAAACGGGCTTTCTATTTTGTCCAGAATAATCGGGCTTTTCAGGCTTATGTTTTTATTGGTCTCCTGTGAACTCGATAATAGTAGCCTTCCTTTTGAATCCTCCAAACGCTCAATCGTCTCGAATATCTTTCCATCGATGGGTTTGCGCCCAATAAAATCGTTTGTCAGTGTAGCCGCATCGAAAGGTGTAGAGATTCTTTCGGGAGGAGGGCTAATCCACAAGTCGTTTTCAACGGCAATCCCATAGTAGAATGACACGAGAATCCCATCTTCAATCTTTCCGATGACTCCGATCATTCTTCCTTGTTTGGAAATGGAAGTGATTTTCATCGGAACGTTTTTGTAGATAAATGTCGCTCCTTTGAAGAATGCTTCGAATATTTCCTTACCTCTGGAAGAGGTATAGCCGTTCATGCTCAGAGGCTGTTTAATGATGGCGGTAGTGTCGCCTCCATATAAGCCAAATATTTGTACTCGTTTTGAGTCTTCTTGATCAATCAATGAATATACGCCCGGAATAAGTTTGCCCATCTGAGTGGAATTTACAAGGTTCTGGGCCAGTACACCCGCATCAAATTCGCCTAGTGGAGTGGTCGGCTTATCTGGAGGGGTAGTCGGCAATGTGGGCGATGAGTTAACCAAACGGATAATTCCGATGTAGTTATTCTTGTTGATGTTCGCCGGGTCGTAATAAGGCTTCAGGTTGACGTCGAAAACCTTTTGCAAAGCTGTTATGTCTTTGTAATCGTAATAAAGGATCAGGCTTCCATTCTCGGTTCTGACCTGCATTGTGGCTCCTTCGATTGTTAAGGTTCCGTTCGTGAATTTATAATCGAAAGAACGGCTTTCGGAGCTTCTGGCTTGACTATCGGTTTTGGGTGCGGATACGATAAACTTTCCATCTTCTATACGGTAGATCTTAAGTTTATCAGCTTCATTTAGACTCTCATCGAAGTCGTTTCGGGTGATTGTTTGTGTTTTATTTTCGTAGGTGGAGCTGTTCCACGCTACGCATTTCCAATCAATTTTCTGAATAGATTCCGTAGTTGGTGTCGTTTGTTCGTCACCGGAAATATGTTCTACGAGTGTATCGAATGTCGGCTTTACGGGATTGTCAGGAGAATCAGGAACCTCATTGTCATTGTTGCAAGACAAGAGTATCGCTCCCATTCCCAAAGTGGCCATAAAGCGCCCAATAGGTTGGATCATTTTCATCGTCATCATACATCTAAACTGTGATTTTTGAGTTGTGCCGGCAACAGTTCAAAAGTACGGCGCTTGTTTGTGAAAGAATAGATGTCTGAAGCAATATGTAGATAGGGTTGGTTTGCTATGTCTTGGTAGTTAGTGCTTTATGATTTTTTAAGGTGGCTAAAATGTAGATATCATAATGGAGGGAACCCTAACTTTTACGCCCTATTTCCATAACTTTTTGCTCAAAATCGTCTCTGTCCCCTTTGAATCGATTCTTCGCTTTGGTTCTGTAGTTATAAATAGTCGAAGGAGAATAACGAAGGAAACTGGCGATTCGCGCACTTTCGGGAATCCCCAAAAGTACTAGCGCAAAGATGCGGAGTTCGGCATTCATGAGTTCGCCTTTCTTGGGGCTAATATGCTCTTCAGGTAGCAGTAATTTGTTATACTCTTCGATAAAGTCCGGGTAAATCGCCAAGAAAGATTTGTCGAAATCACGGTAAAAACTTTTCAGTTCCGTGTCTATTATTTCCGTTGATTTCAGGTTCTGAAGCAGTTGTTCTTTTTGTGATCTCTTGGCTATTCTAAACAGTCCCAAGCGATATTCGTCGATTTTGCCGATATAGTCTGAACACAATTGGAGGTAGTGGACAATGTGTTGTTTTTGTACTTGACTCAATTGCGTTAGTTGTGAGTTCGTCTTCTCTATTTGCTTTTGCTTCTGTTTCAGTTCTTCCGAAAGTGATTCCAACGAAGTATTGCTTTCTTTGAGTTTGGAGGCTTGCCGCCTAAGAAAGAAAACGCCGACGGAAAGGACTGTGGCGATTACGGCGGAAAGCGACAAAAGCAAAAGCCTGTTATAGGATTGGGTGCGTAATAGTTTTTCGTTCGATTTCGTTAAGATCGAGAATGTTTCCCACACTGGATAACTGCTGACTTTGATCCTGCTCTCTATAGCGTTTGCGTGAGCGTGCTTGATATATTCGTAAGCCTTGGCCGTGTTTCCCTCATTATATAGCTGGGTAGCCAGTTCCCTTAAAGCCGGGTTGTCTTTATGGGCCATTTTGATATTTTGGGTAGCCGAAAGGGCTAAAAATTCTTTGTACAAAGGAATGTCCCCTGATTGTGAATAACTTTGGGCGATTAAATAGGTAAGGTCGGGATAAATTTCGTCTTGCGGATCTATCCTTTTTAAGGCGGTTTGCAGAAGAGACCTTGCTTGTGCGGTAAGGCCTTGTTCAAGCAGAGACTCCGCCTGATACTTTGTCACCTCATTAGAACCTTCGGGAAGCGCTTGGACAAGAGAATCTCTGTAAGCCTTGATTTGGTAGCTGTACATCTCTTGAAGGGTCTTGGGGGGCCTATACCCCAGCAGAGCCTGTTGGTATTCCAGCTGATATGAAAAAAAAGTAGGAAGCAAGCTTTTGTCTTTAATGCGCTCTCGGGCAAATTTGAGATAAGAAGCCGCTTCATTGATAAGCCCGGCGTGCAAATGGGCGTTGGCTAAATGCAAAATACCATTGACATGCTCCCTTTCATTATTTAAAAAGGGAGTTTGCCTAGCGGCCTTTATGGAATACGCTAACGCTGAATCGGCGTTGAAGTGAAGGTACAGATCGGAGATGTTCAGAAACTCCTTATAAAGATTGAGGGGCGATTGTTCGTGATCGATCTCCGCTATAAGAGAGTCGATTTTGTTGGAATAGGCCTTGTCATAGTTTGCTTTCCGCTCCAATGTCTGGTCCAAGACAGAAAATGTCTCTTCCGAACTCTTATCATGATTTCCGAAAATTATTCCGGCGATTATCAATACCCAACCCCACATTGCCCTGTTTTATAATTTTGATACGCTTTCTTGAGCCAAGACCAAACGTAACGAAAATCCGGGAACTCTACTAAAAGGATCAAGCGTTTTGATGATTTGAGAGTGGTTACAAACACAAATGCCCTGACTTGATTCAGGGCATTTGTGTTTTATTGTTGGTCTTTGGACTTTTTTCTGTGTTTGACTATTTCTCTTCCGCCTAGTAGTAAGCCGCTGGCTAGTAGGATTGATACTCCGCCGTCTATGGGGACAGCAGGGTCACCAGTCCCTCCAGTTCCAGGTCCTTGAGCATTTGAAAGAGGTACAATAAAAAGAATAAGTAGTGGCACTAAGGTTAATCTTAACACTCTACTGAAGAATACCATACTACGATTGAGTTGTTTAACTATTAAGGTTGTTGCCATTTGTCTCTAGATTAGAAAAATATAACCTTACCTGTGAAGGATTGCCCGACAGATTTGACCTTGTATAAATAGATTCCATTAGGTAGGTCAATTCGATTTAAGGAAATGTTGTGTTGTTTTGAGTGGTGTTCTGAAGAGCTATTAAGTACTGTCTGACCTTGTGCGTTAATTATACTAACAGAGGCTTTTGAAGCATTTGCTAGATTTACTACAAAATTTACGATATCAGATACTGGGTTGGGGTAAACATGTACTGATGTCGAAGGGGGTAAATTAGTTTTTTGTAGTCCTATTAATAATTCATTCATACTTTCATCAAATGCGACATTTTCCATGGTGGATGACGATAAACCGAAGTCTAACTCAGAAGTATTTGTTGATTTTTTAGAAAACTCCAGTTCAATAAAATTGTCAGGAGTAGTTCCGGAATCGCTGGTCCAGAGAATTGGTAACTCTCCTTTTTCGATTAATCGCTCATTTACCTGTCCCTGCACTTCCGAATTAAACTGATAATGCTTTAGGTGGTATAATGCCGGATCCCATTTAAGGGTGAATTGCATTCCTTTGAGTGGTTCAAGTGTTTCTGTAGAAATGGTAACTAGTTTACCCTCATTTTTTTCTTTAGTGTTATAAAGGATTTTTATTGTTTTGTCGCCCTTACGTTGTTGTTGATCAGAGCTGTAAGCATCTCCTTTTTTGATGGCCCAGAAGAAGGCTTTATTATTTTCCTTCTTCAACTCCAGTTCTACTTCTGAATCTATTCCCTGATATTCAAAGGTCTTGGAGGTAATGTTTTTGTCAGGAAGGATACGCCATGCACTTTCGTTTTTTTCCACAAAATATTCGTCAAGGCCCAAAATAATTCGGCGCATAGCCTGAATATCCATAGTGCTTACTTTGCCGTCCTCATTAACATCGAGTTGAGCATCGCTAAATATATTCGGAAGAAGAAACTCCTGTAAGATGTATTCTCTGGCTTTTAGCAAGTCTCCCACCGATATATAGCTATAGTCAGTGTTCTCTATTTTTTTTGCTTCCACAAGCACCTCTCTGCCAGCATAAGAAGAATGATGGGTTACCTCTCCGTTTGTTGATATATATTGTGTTTCAGAATTGTTATCCTTTACGGAGAAAGCGACCTTTTCTGGAGCGGAAGTTCTAAAAGGAATGACTTGGAGATCTAGAGTAGTCTTAGGCATTTCCAATATTTTGGTGGAAATGTCAGCCGAAGGTTCTTCCAAATATGTTTTTCCGTCGTTAGCTAGGGCTTTGGTTTTGGTATCTGTTATATTGATAACCGCTTCTTGGGCCTTTAGCTCAAAACTTACGAGAGCCAAGGTGTCGTTAATTCCTAGGGTAAGGTTTTCATTCTTGTTATAAAGAATTTTGAGAGTTCCATTCTTTTCGATTTCATCAAAATGAAAATGATCCGAAGAGGTTTCTTTAAGATTGAGTTTATCAGAGTCCCAGCTTAGAGTAGTCTCGAAGGCGTGAATATTTTTAAGACCTGAAGCTTTTATCGGTACAGTAACGAGGCTTGCAAGTGGTGCGTGTAAAGTGTCGTCGGCTGTCAGTTTGATGTCTTGTACATAAAGTCTAGTATCGAGGATAATTTGGAATCTGTCTTTCAGCTCGTTTTTATCCTTACCTAACTCAAACGTATATGTTCCGTCATCCATAGAGGTTTTGGTGTCGGTCACGGTATCGTAGATAAAAACTTCTTTGTCTTTGAAAAAAGTTCCAGTATCGTGAATACGTAGGCCATAGGTTCCCGGGTTAACTCCGTTGAGAATCAAACGTAGTCTCTTTTCTTCCTCGGGGTATGGCATGACATTGATGCCAATGGGTGTTTTGTCATCAAGTCCTGTAGATGTTGAGATTGAGCGAGAGATAAATGGAGGCATATAGATATCCTCTTCCTCGTCGAAATCGGGAGATGAGTCATCAGAGAAGACATTGACAGCCTGCATAAGAGGCTTTCCGTCCTGTTCCAGATTGATCCGGAAAAGTTCGTATTCAGCGTTTGACGCACTTCGGACATTTTTGGTGACAACATTAGGATCCCCTCCTTCTTCTGCTTTGTAGCGCATTTCTGGACTTAGCTCAAGAGTGGCTTCGCCGTCTCCTTCAAAGCTATTTTCATTTGCCGCATCATCGTCAACCTTGGTTTTGATGAAAAACGCTTGCCCTGGGGCTATTGATATATTAGTGTTATGTTTGTCATCTCGTTTAGGCAAAACACTATTGTTTATCGCTATTGAGACATCGTTTAGGCTGGCGTAAAGAGTATACATCCCGGTAGATGACTCCCACGTGATCAGACTGTTCCGGAACAGCGAGTAATTTGAGGAGCCACTGGACGAGAATTCTTGTCTTAGCCTTTTCCATGAAAGAGGAAACGGGTAAGGGTTCGCTAAACAGTTGTAGCCATTACGGGAAGCTTTATCGTCGCTTTGTGATCCGTCCTCGTCCGAAAAGTACAAGGGGACATTTATCTTTTCGTTGAGGTAGACTTCACCTATTTCGCTATAAAAAATAGACCCGTCAGCTTTGACTATCCCATTGCCTTTGCCCTTTTGTAAGCTTGGTGTTTCCCCTTCAACATACCCATAATTGGCTATGGCTAGCCCAGGTTGGGGAAGAGAGGTAGACCAATCTGTTATAAAAGACCAGTGACCGTTTCCATTCTTCGCATATTTACTCTCACTATAAGTCATGAGTGTACTGCTAGAACCGAAGATGCCAGCGTAAACTGAGTTTGCCCAAGTTTCAAAGGTTTGGTTTTTAGTCAAGGCCCCCAAAGTATACCAGTTCTTCTTTCTCAGAACCCCGTCTGCGCGCGGTTCATAATACCGCTCAATCTCAAAAGGGGCTGTAACCCCCTCTCCTAGTTCGAAGGTTATATCATTATCCGAATCAAGAAAATTTCCGTCGGGATATACAAAGCCCATTTTGCCGGGACCACTTTTGATTTTTATTGGGGCTCCCCTGACTACCAATCTTTTTGCGTTTTTAAGTATAAGGTTTTCGGTTATTGATACATTATCAAAGAAATAAGTCATTAATGAATTATCAACAACTATGTTTTCCTCTTCGCCAGTGAAGTACATCTCGAAAATAACTTGATTGTTGTTTTCGGTTATTTTCTCTGGATTAATAATGGTTCCATTGTTTTCGACAGTAGAGCCCGGAAGCATTTTGATGGGTTCGTCTACCGTGAGAGTCACGCATTCGTCAATGTAGAGTTTACTTTTTATATAGAATGTTTCGGATGTTGTCCCCTCATCAATTGATTTGATGTCTACGCAATCTTCCCCACCTTTGCGAAGTTCTAAGGTGCCGTACCCGCTTCCTGATTCGCCTCCTGACCAACTGTGACTGCCATTTCGGACTGGGGGAAGGTAAAGAGTCTTAGTTTCCGGAATATCATCATCATCGTCTCTTGGACGAAATATAATTTTGGACCCAGGGTCACATACTATATGACTCCGAGAGCCATTGTCGTCAAAAAACGGGCTTTTCTTCTCTCCATTAAGCTTTTCGGAAATTAAAGAACCTGTAATTAAGGTCGAACCGTTTTCAAGATATAAGAAAGCATCACTCCTAGATAGTGAATTGCTTCTAATCGCTGTGTTTATGCCAAAGTCAACAAAAATTCCGTCTGAGACTTCCAGTTGTCCGCCATTTTGGATACGTAGCTCAACGTTATCTGTAGAAGTTGGGTACCAAGAGCCACTAGAGAGAACGATTCTCCTGCATTTAACCTGTGTGGACACATTCACTTCAGGCCATGAACCGCAATTATAAAATATCGCAATATCATTTTCTCCAGGGGCCCCTTTGGTATTACTGCTGTTTTTGGTGAAATATCCACTTGAGCTGATACTCCCTTTTCGCCACATATTGGAATCGTTCCAGTTACCATCCCCGGAGGTCCAAAACCAAATATTTACTCCTGAACCATTAGAAGGTATAGGGTAAAAAGGGTTGTTTGACTGGATGTTTTGAATCCCTTCATTATCTGGGTTCTGGGCAACTGCCCCCAATGAAACAAAGCACGACAGAGTGAAAATAATGATCTGTTTGTGAAAACGCATAGCCATTACCGTTAATACGTTACTAAATAATGGATTCTAGATTTTATGCAAAAATAGATCGGCGGGGCAGTGCCGATTTTAGGACCAATTTAAGAAAATAATGGCAATCGTGTTAAAAGTAATGTTAATTTGTTTTTGTTTTTACTTGTTTAATTTCAATAAATGAATCCTTGTCTGGTTGTCTGTTTTTCTAATAAGGGTATTTGAGGGGTTGTAACACAGTATGTTGCCGTATTTTTGAAAATTAAAGGCTTTTTGGTTTTTTAATCGTTTGTTGGTTTATAAGGAATATTTAGTTTAATTTTTTATAAATATGATAAGTTGTTCAGGTTTTAAAAATAACTAATAGATTTTAAAATTATATTATACTAATTCATGTGGTGGGTTATATGTGAATTGGAATCAAATACACCTCATTTTAATTAATTTTAAATTCTTTGAAATATTCAAAAGTTAACATTGAATTTATTCCAAATACTTAATAAAAAACCGCCCCGAAGAATCGAAGCGGTTTAGGTATGCTAACGTGTAACTGAGAAGGTTCTCTTATTAGGCCGTAACGGCTTCTTCGGTGCTGATCGACTTCATGTCGGTCATCGCTTTGCGGAGTTCGTAACCCACGGCTTCGATCGGGTGGTTGCGGAGCTCGAAGTTTACGGCGTTAAGCTCTTGGTTGTCCACTCCGTTGTCGCGTCCAGCGTTGTAGTCCGTTCCGATGATGTCGGTGTCTACCGTTTCCATAAACTCGGCCAACAACGGCTTGCAGGCGTGGTCGAAGAGGTAGCATCCGTACTCGGCGGTATCGGAGATTACGCGGTTCATCTCGAAGAGTTTCTTACGGGCGATCGTGTTGGCGATCAACGGAGTCTCGTGCAATGATTCGTAGTAGGCCGATTCCGCTTTGATACCCGCTTCTGTCATAGTCTCGAAAGCGAGCTCAACACCTGACTTCACGAAGGCTACCATCAACAACGCGTTGTCGAAGTACTCCTGCTCGGCGATCTCTACGTCTCCCGCCGGCGTTTTCTCGAAAGCCGTCTCGCCGGTGGCCGCTCTCCACGTAAGGAGGTTCTTGTCGTCATTGGCCCAGTCTTCCATCATGGTTTTGGAGAAGTGTCCGCTCATGATGTCGTCCTGATGTTTTTGGAACAACGGACGCATGATTCCCTTCAACTCTTCGGCAACTTCGAAAGCCTTGATTTTGGCGGGGTTCGAGAGACGGTCCATCATACCGGTGATACCGCCGTGCTTCAAAGCTTCGGTGATCACTTCCCATCCGTACTGGATCAATTTGGAAGCGTATCCGGCGTCAACGCCTTTTTCCAGCATTTTGTCGAAGCTCAGGATAGAGCCGGTCTGCAACAGTCCGCAAAGGATAGTCTGCTCGCCCATCAAGTCCGATTTTACTTCGGCAACGAAAGACGATTTCAAAACGCCGGCACGGTGTCCGCCCGTTGCGGCCGCGTAGGCTTTGGCGTAGTCCCAGCCTTTTCCTTCAGGGTCATTTTCAGGGTGAACGGCGATAAGCGTCGGCACGCCGAATCCGCGCTTGTACTCTTCGCGTACCTCGGTGCCCGGACATTTCGGTGCCACCATAATTACGGTGAGGTCTTCGCGGATCTGCATTCCTTCCTCTACGATGTTGAAACCGTGCGAGTAAGAAAGCGAGGCGCCTTGCTTCATCAACGGCATTACGGCCGAAACCACGGCGCTATGTTGTTTGTCCGGAGTAAGGTTGATCACCAAATCGGCCGAAGGGATAAGCTCTTCGTAAGTGCCTACGGCAAAGCCGTTTTCGGTGGCCTGTTTCCAAGACTGTCTTTTTTCGTCAATGGCAACCTGACGCAAGGCATAAGAGATGTCGAGTCCGGAGTCGCGCATGTTAAGGCCTTGGTTCAGACCTTGTGCGCCACAGCCTACGATCACTATTTTCTTGCCTTCGAGGGCAGTTACGCCGGCGGCGAATTCTGAACGGTCCATGAATTCGCAAGTACCGAGCTGGTTGAGTTGCTCTCTGAGCGGAAGGGTGTTGAAATAATTAGCCATATCCGTAATGTTTTTAAGTTTCGTTCGCTAAAGAAGGGTGTTTTTCAAAATCACAACGCTTGCCGTTTGCAGGCAAGGCCTTGTGTTTGTGTCGTGAAAAATGATTTCTACGGTAGAAAATTCTTCAATGACCTCCTTTTAGGCAAATATGGGGAATGCCTAATGGATAACGCTTGTCGAAAAGACGGAATTATAGGTAAATTTCAATGGCGGTCCCGATATTCGGATGGAGTCATGCCGGCGTGTCGCTTAAACACTTTGGTAAGATAAGATTGGTCGCTGAAATTGTTCATGTCGGCGATTTCGGTTACCGAGAGGTCTGTGTGTATAAGTAACCTTTTGATTTCCAGTATACTTTTTTCTTTTATAAGGTCCAAAGAAGTCTTGCCCGTGACAGATTTTACGGTTTGCGTAAGGTGGTTGGGTGTAATATTAAGCCAATCGGCGTATTGTTGGACAGTCGGATTCTTTCGGTAATTTTCCTCTATCAGCATTCTGAATTTCTTCACAAGGATCTGCCCTTTGCTTTTTTTACCCTTACTCAGTTCCGCAGGATAAAGTTGATGACAGGTGTTAAGTACGAGGTCCAGAATAGAACCGATTATACCATAATCATCATGTCCGGCCGACATATTTTCCACACCTCGGGCAAAGAGGTTGGAAAGAAATTCTTTGTCTGTTTCGTTTTGAAGGACCAACGGAGGATTGCGTTGTTGGGCGTTGAAGAAAAAGGGCAATTCCAGCAAGCGGTTCTTGTCGCTTTTGTCAAGCAAATAGAAATCGGCGGAAAAGAGGAAAATATATCCTCCGATGTCTTTCGAAAGCTCAAGCCTGTGCGCTTGGCCCGGACTAAGGAAAAACAGACAGGGAGGCGTGATGTCGTATCGGTGATCGTCTATTATATGTATGCCGGAGCCTTGGGTAAGGAAAAGGACTTCGAAAAAATCATGGCGATGAGGATACTGTACCTCGAAGTGCCGGTTGGCGTTAAACTCCTCTACACTAAAAGGTTTGGCGTCGCCCAATGAACCGCCGAAAGCGTTTAGACTGTAGGTAGGAATGTTGTTGTCGGGTTTCATGACGTGGCTTGTTCTTGCGTTCCAAATGTTTCCAAGAAAGCGGGCGCACTTGTGGCCACTTGATAGCAATTTGTTAAAAAATGGCTCCGGTTTGGGAAGAAACCGGCCTTTTGCTATTGATCTTGGATCGTTTTCAACACAAAAATAAGCGCTTTGCCCGACTTTCCTACTTGTGGGGATAAATGGACAATCTGAAAATAAGATAAGGCTTAAAGCCCTTACTCCTTTGCGCTAATCTCGCTTTGGAGAAAGCCTATCAAACTAGACATCTCCCCTTTTTGGCAAGCTTTGTTGAAACGCTGCATAAAAGAACCAAGGCCGTTATCATTGTCAGAATCGGACGAAGCCTTGGACGCTTGCGGAAGGCTAAGACGTTTTTTTGCCCGTAATAAAAGCTGACGGCAATGGTCCCTTTTTTTTTCGAATATTTCGGCTATTTCCGAATAGTCGAAGTCAAAACCTTCCCTCAGAACGTAGACTCCTCTTTCCGGTGCGGACAGTTTGCCGTACATCATCATTACGGCTTCCCTGATTTCCTCGGCTTTTTCTTCGGCCATAAAGGCCCAACCTTGGGCTTTGTCGTAGATCGTCGTTTCCGGCGTCTCCTCAATTTCCCTGTCCGATGATGTGAGCGCATCAGTCTTGCGCTTTAGGTTAAGGCTGGTATTACGGACGGCCCGGAGCAAGTAAGCTTTGGCGTTTCTAACGCTGGTATTTTCAATGCGAAACCAGTTTGCGAAGACGTCCTGCACGGCGTCTTCGGCGTCACAACGGTTTCCCAAAATATTATACGCGACCCTGTACAACAAGGCCTGATACTGCGATACGCATTCCGTTTGGCTCATCTGCTCCAAAAGTTGATGAGGCTATAGCGCCTCCTCCCATGTTTTAAAACCAAACGAAAGATACGACAATAGCATTGAATATCTCATAACAAAGAGAGCGTTTTCGTAAACAAATTCATTCTTTTTTCACGGCTCAGTTTCCTTTTGCCCGCTTCACATCAGGGTGATTTTGTTGAATGTCATACGTTTACACGGTTTTTAATACTTACAAGTGATGTATTGGTTTCCTGTGTGGCAGGGCATCTTTTATCAGAAAGATGTTGCGAGCACTATTTGAAGCCATTTTCGCTATCCAAGTCCATTTATTGCAAAACAATCATAAGAAACCGCAAACATCTGTCAGATGAAGGGGGTTAGAAATGAAAAAAATTAGTCGCTATGTTCAATCACCCGAAATTATCATTCCTTTTCGCCGTGTTAATGGCGGCGGCGTTATGGGGCTGCTATCCTGATGATGACCGTTCCATCGCCGAAACGGAAGTGACACTCACGTATTACGATACGGATTTTGAGAAAGATAACGGTTTCCAAAAATACTCCACTTTCACAATCCGGGATTCCGTGGCCTTGATCAAAGACAAGGACAATATCATCGACTCCACGGAATTCTATGCGCCGGGAGGCCCATCAGAGCAACTGATTGATAGCATGCGCCAACATTTTATCAGGCGCGGTTATATAGAAGTGGACCGTGACGAGAACCCTGACTTTGCGGTCAACGCTACAGCCATCGCTACCAAAAATGTGGTGGTGGGCTATTATCCTTGGTGGAATCCCTTCTATCCTTGGTATTGGGACTGGTACGGCGGATGGTTCCCGGGTTATACGGGCTGGTATCCATGGTACCCGGGTTACGCCTATAGTTATCGGACGGGCTTCTTGATGTTTGAGGTTGTGGATGGAGAGTCGATGAGGAGTTACGAATCTTGGCACGACGATAACCCTGTGATTGGAATACAGGATTATCAGAATCTGGAGTTGCCGGAATCGGCGCGTTTGAAGTTTCGCTGGCAGGCGAACATAAACGGTTTGATTTCCACCGACGAGGAATACACGCTCAAGTTAGCCTTTAGGGGTATTGACGAAGCGTTTGAGCAGTCTCCGTATCTGGCAAAAGAACGGAAATAGCAACGGAAGGAGTTTACTGCATTGTTGTGCGAAAAAATGATTTTGAGATGAAAAAGATACTTCCAATAATATTGCTTGTCTTTGGTTTGGGTCTTAGCGAAAGCTTTGCGCAAACGAGCAACGTGATTTTCAGCGCTGAGTACCAGACAGGGTTCTTGGTGGGAGACGCAAGGGATTTGGTCGAGAAATACAGCTTCCGCGGTTTCAGCATTAGCGGTGAGGGTTTTGTGGATCAAAACCTAGCTGTAGGCGGTGAAGTGGGATGGACAGGATTCTATCAAGCTTTCGATAGGCAAACTTACCATTTGCGCCCGGGCGCGGACTTGACAGCTGATCTTTCCAATTATCTATACATTTTCCCTATAAACGCCACATTCGCATATTATGCGTTTGATGGAGATGCGCCTATCAGGCCGTTCGCAAAAATAGGAGCTGGAGCTTATTATATAGAGAAGGAAAACGACTTTGGGTATTATTACCAAGAGGATGATGACTGGCGTTTTGGACTTCAACCTGAGGTTGGTGTAATAGCTAGCTTTGGTACGGGCCTTGGCGTAGTCTTGAAGTCAAAATATACGGTTATATTCTATGACAAGTCAGATATTGATGTGATCTCCTATTTCAACTTTAATGTTGGAGTCACCTTTACCTATTGATCATTTGTAATGCGGACATTTTCTAATGAGGAAGTAGCCCATTCGGAAAAAATAATCACAATTAAGAGTCACGTCACAATCTTTTTAGATTTTGCGTGACTCTTTTCTTTTTTAAATATAAGCTGAAGAGCTAGTTGTCAGTGTTTTAAAGGAACCTATTTCTTGGAGTCGGCGGGAAAAGTGTAGCTTGGCCGGATAATTCAAAATAATTAATTAAAACATCGATCCAAACATATTTGCAAGTAAGCGACAAATGATAAAATCACATATTAATCACTAATAATGATGGTTGTTTTTTCAGTATAATACTTTTGGGGATTATAAATTTTATTTTTTTCAAAAACGAAGGTGATGTTTTTGTCCAGTTTCTCTCCTTTGTTTGTCGGGGTTCTTATAGTGTGTTTGTGAAATAAACTAGGACCGATTAATAATGAGATCTCGACAGAAAACGCATATTGAGTAAGTTAAATGTTTGCTTCTCGCAAAAGAGCGGAGAGTCCATTACTCTATTCTCATACTTCCAGACAAACCATCATTTTTTTGAATATGCCCCCGTTTAGAATTCCGCTTGAATATGAGTGGAAGGGGGCTCTTTATTGGCAAAAATAAATTTTGAGGTCTATTGTCGAAAGTGTATTAGTGCTGAGAGGGTAAGTGGAGTGTTAGCGTAATAGGTATGTTTGAGATGCCGAAAATTCGCTTCCCCACCAATATGACTAATGACTTTCAACGCGGACAAGGTACCTATCGATGGCGGATAGGGTGTTGTTCTATAAGTGTAAACCGCTTAGTGGGATTGCTGTGTTTAATTTTTATCGGAAAGGTGGATGGACAAGTTTTGTCCCATTTACTTATCCGAAACTTTATGTGTAACCGCATGTGGATACTTGTGTAAGAAACATCGTGTTGGTTTCCGTTCAACGTAAGCGGTGATCGGTAGTTGGAAGAAAAGATGTCGTTAACTTTTGTTTTGGATTCCTAACGATTCCGCCTGATTTCATATAGGCAATGTTTCTGAAACCCGTGTTCTATAGCATTTGGGTTACCTCATTTACTTTACAAATTATCACTTATGCGAAAGACATTTTTACTATTCTTTTTATGCGTAATTTACCTGTTGCCTATTCAGGCCCAGGATTACCCCCAGTCCAAAGACTGGTTTTTTAAAAAAACGGAGTTCCAGAATTGGAGCCCTGCTTCTGAGAGTGCCGACCCGGATATTGAATTTCATATCTCAAGGGTCCCCCTAAAAGAACGTTTTCAGTTTAGGGCGTCGCAGGCTGACCCGAGTATAGACCCGAACCGGAGAATGGGAATATGGTCCGGGCTTCCGGAGAATGTGCGCGGATCTAACTCCGCTTTCGAGTACGCTTTCTCCGCTTGGCAATACACCGATGTGTTCGCCCGCTGGAATGGTGGCGGTAAGCGGATAACCATCCCGCCGGCTTCGCATATAGAGGCGGCTCACCGGAACGGTACCCAAATGCTCGGCAATATTATCTGGGCTTGGGGTGATAACTCGATGCAGGAGCATACGGAAATGGTTCGAAAGGAAAACGGCGTTTATGTCAATGCGGTAAAGCTGGTGGAAATGGCCAAATTTTACGGATTTGACGGTTGGGCTTTCAATGTGGAGACAACCACTAACGTCCCCAAAGAACCGCTGGTGCTTTTTATGCAGGCTATGCGCGAATATGCCACCTCGCAAGGGCTCTCAAACTTCCGTACTTTATGGTATGATGCCAGAAGCAATGCGGGAAGTATTCGCTTTACGGAAGAGTTAACTTCGAACAACGACCATTATTTTGATTATAATGGCGAAACGGTTTCCGACGTTTTCTTTCTCAATTACAATTGGTATTCCGATAGGCTTGACCGTTCTATAAGCCGAGCGAAAAGCCTGGGAAGGGATCCCTATGATGTACATGCGGGTATCTATACCAATGGAAACCGCAGCAACTATGCTGACCTTGGCCGTAAGGAAGTGTCTATATGCCTGTGGCTTGAAAGCAGTAACGGCGACGCTTCGGACACTCCTTTGGAATTTATGAACAGTGCCCTGAAAAACACCTCCAAAGTATGGGCTGGGCCAAACGGCGACCCAAGCCGTCCGGGTACGCCTAGAAACGATTCGGATTATGCGGCTGGTTATTCGTTTTTTATCGCTGACCGTTCGGCGATTAAGGAATATCCGTTTGTAACCCGATTCAATACGGGAAGCGGCGTGTTTTTCTCCGTAGCCGGTGATGAAATTTGGGAAAAAGAATGGAGCGACGTGAGCTTGCAGGACGTTTTGCCTACTTGGAGATGGTGGTGGAGCCAGGGCGGTCAAAACCTCAAGACTTCCATCTATTATGAAGACGCTTACGAAGGCGGCGCCTCGGTTAGAATCAACGGGGATGTTTCCGGCGAAAATGTTCTGAATCTTTACAAAGTAAAACTACCTGTAAGCCAAGCGACCGAGTTGGCTTTGACTTATAAGTTGAAAGATACCGACGCCGGCGCCGCTTCGGGACTGGAAGTGGGTGTCGCTTTTGAAAACGGCTCAAGCCTCAGCGGTTTTACCTTCCACCCTGTCGGGAATTTGGAAAAGGAAGGATGGAATACCAAAACGGTTAGTTTGGCCCAGCACGCCGGACAAACTATGGCGGTGATAGCCTTGAAAGTCAGCGGATCCATCAACGATTACGATTTGCGTCTTGGGGAGCTTTCCCTTACGGACGGAGTCGTTGACTCGCCGGCTAGTCCAACGGCTATCAACGTGGCCAGCCTCGCGCAGACGGGCGACAAACTTTCGGCTAAGTTGACGTGGTCTTTGCCGGGCAATCCGCGCTATAACGAGGACGCCGACGTTTCGTATTTCGAAGTATACCAGACTACTTCCGACGGAAAAGACCATTTTATCGGGCGCTCGGTAGCGAGGGCTTTTATAGCCAAAGACCACAAAATACAGCCTGATGGTGGCAACGTCAACCTTAAGGTTGTATCCGTAGGAATGGATGGAAAGACCAAAAGCGCTCCGATCAATGGCAGTGTAGCTTGGGATCCGGAGCCGGAAGCGGATTTTGCCACAGGTCTGGCCCTGCAAGGGCTTCCGGTCGAATTTACGAACGAGTCAAATGCCGCGACCACGTATGAGTGGACTTTCGAAGGAGGAACCCCGGCTACGAGCACTGACGCAAATCCTCAGGTGACGTATTCGGAGAACGGGACTTACACCGTTGCGTTGAAAGCGAAACACGCCGACGGAACGCGGGAGTCGGTTTTGGAAAAGAAAGTGGTGGTGGTACCGCAAGTGGCTAACAATACTTTGAACTCCGACTTCGAGGTTACGAACCCTAACCCTGAGCAGGGTGAAAGGATCGATTTTAATTTTACAGGAAATCCGGGACTCACATACGGGCCTACTTCCGGCATTGATGTGCCCGCCGGAGTTGGCAGAGACCAAAGTTCGGGAGATATAGATCTTTCGGGCGGACCGCTTACGATTTCTTTCTGGATCAGAAGGGACAGTTGGCAAAAGGATTACCAAATATTCATGGGAGTCCACAACGGCGTTACCATCAATTGGAAGTACAGCGCTGTGCAGGCCAAACTCCATAACGCTGGTGCGGCGGGCAAAAACTTGGGAAGAACCTCAAACAGGGTGGTCACCAAGCAGTGGACGCATTTGGCGCTTGTTTATGATGGGGTTAACCTGACGATGTACCAAGATGGCGAGGCCGTAAGTACCCGTAGCGATGGAATAGGTTTTGGCATAAACGCCAAGGGTAGATTCTATATCGGAAGCGATTCTTATAAAGCGATGAATTTTGTTGTGGACGAGATTCGTTTCTGGAAAGAGGCCCGTACGGCCGAGCAGGTTAAGGAGTTTATGTTTAAGGAAATTCCGGCTCCATATCCGGCTGCGTTAGCCCATTATTGGCCGCTGGACGAGAACTCGGGCAATACGGCGACTGATGTGGTTGGCAACAATACCATCCAGATGAATAATATCAGCTGGACAACGGGATCGCCTTATGTTCAGGCCGTATCGCCGGTGCCGGTCCGTGATTTCTCTTACGAGTGGACATTCGATGGCGCGGTAGATCCATACAGCGAAGAGGCCAGCCCGAGAGTTCGTTATATGAATGCGGGTACTTATCCTGTTAGTCTGAAAATCACCACTACAGGAGGTGTGGATGTGGAAACCAAGACCGGGTATATCACCGTAGGCGAGGCTGACAACGTAGCGCCTGTGGCGGTTATAGCGGGTGAGTATTCTCCGAAAACAAATACCGCCGTAACCTTCAGCAGTGAAGGGACCGTGGATTCCGACGGAACTGTAGCCGGCTATGCGTGGGACTTTGGCGACGGAAACTCGTCGACCGACGCGAACCCGACACATACTTATACCATAGCCGGAGATTATACGGTAAGCCTTACCGTTACCGATAACGAGGGCGCCACTGCCTCGGTAACCAAAGCTATTACCGTTACGGATGAAGTTGTGGCTCCGACCGTCTTGGCACAGGGAGGAATCGTGAATATTTCGGAGAGTTGGACAACGGTCAACTTGGATGACACTTACAGTTCCATGGTAGTAGTGGCTACGCCTGTTACTGAAGTCAACGCCTCTTTGGCTCCTTTTGTGGTGCGAATCAGAAACGCGTCGGGAAGTTCATTTGAGATAAAACTGCAATCTACAGGAACGGGAACTGTAGGCACTAGGCCTGTACATTACCTTGCGGTAGAGGAAGGCGACTATACTGAAGCGGAACATGGCGTGAAGATGTCGGCGCAAAAAGTCACATCCACCAAGACCGCCTATAAGTGGAATTATCCTGGCAAAGGCGAGCAGATTAGCCTTGCGGCATTCTCCTCTCCTGTTGTTGTAGGACAGGTGATGACTTATAACGATAGCCGTTGGTCGGTTTTCTATTCCGATAACGGAAACCTCGGTTCCCCTACCTCGTCCGTGGCTTACATAGGCAAACATGTCGGAGCGGGTCCGGATACGGATCGTCAATCCGAAACTGTAGGATATATAGTGATGGAGTCAGGCACCACGGCAGATTTGGGCAAAGCTTCCCTGAAAGCGGGAATTGCTACGGGAGTTACCGGATTTACCAGAAACCCTAACGGGAAAGTGTACAGCCATAACTATAATGAGGCTACGGGAGCGGTAGCCAGCATATCCGGAATGTCGGGCAGTGACGGCGCATGGGCCAACCTTGTGGGAACAGGTGGTTTGAATACGACTTCATTGACATTGGCTTTGGATGAAGACCAAGTGGCCGACACTGAGCGTAAGCATTCGGAAGAAATCGTGTCTTATATAGTATTCGCCGATAAATCCGACATTGGCGTACAGCAAAGAACCAGTATTGGAGATAATAGAGAAAGTCTTCAGCTTAGTACAGATATGGCGGTTTGGCCGAATCCGGCGACGGACCAAGTTAATATTTCCTTGGCGGGAGATTTCTCGTATACACTTTATAGCCAAAACGGAGCGACTATCAGTTCCAGGAATGCAAACGGTGAAGCCAGTGTTGATGTCAATGCTTTGGCGAACGGATTCTATGTTCTTAAAATTATTCACGGTAATGAAACCGCAGCGATTAGAGTCTTAAAGAAATAATCGGGGAGTAAGAATTCTTATTGACCAGATAATAAATATGGACTGTCGATTTTATCGGCGGTCCGTTCTCGTATTTTCAATGGTGAAATTTTCCTTTGTTTAAACTGATTATAGTGAGGCTAAAGAAACAAAAAAAGAGGTTGGGCCGCATTGGCCCAACCTCTACATTTTAATATGGGTTCCACTCATTATCTTATTTGCCCGTTTCCTTGGGCAATGATCTCTGAATTTAGAGTTTTTGTCCCGCCTTTATTGGCACATTGGGCTGTCTATGCTGGCCGTATTCCAAAAACTTGGCTCCATCTCCAGCGTCGGACACTTCTATCTTAGCCCAAGCATAATACACTTCTGTGTCCGAAGCCCAAAATTCTAATCCAATATAACCCGATTTCCCGTTCAAGTCAGAATACTCAGGGCTTGTGACATACGCAAATTCAGCGTAGCTCTTATCTGGATTGTAGACTACGCCTGTGCCGTTCCAATTACTGTCTGGGCCTATCACGGTTCCTTCTTCCAGAAAGACTACCCGGTGTCCGTTGACGGGATCGGCTTTAGAAACGACCCTGTTTCTCCACAGTTCAAGGTTTACTCGTTTTGCGCCTGTGTTTGATGTAAGGGATGAGGTCCAGAAAGCTACCCATGACTCTACAGCCTCGTCGTTGGAAAGGTCAAATGATCCTGACCAAGTCTTGTCGGCGGAAACCAGAATGTCATAGTCGAGTACATAGTCGTCTACCAAATCCTTAATGGCATCTATATAGATAAAATCCCGGGCCTGTATTACCGAACCGCCATTGAGGTTTGAAATTTTAAGCGTAAGTCTTTTGGTGTCGCCTTGTTCCAAGGCTTTGGGATTCACATATACAGTGACTTTCCCGGCAGTGAGTCCCTTCTTTTTATCCTCATCGGAAAGGTCCGCATCGCTCAGCTTAACTTGGGTCGGTTCAACTTTATAATCGCCAGCGTCAAGGTTGAGTGATGATATATCGACGCTGACCGTACCGGAATACCCTCTGATCCCCAAAAGGCTGACGTCAATGGTTTCGAAATCGTTATCGTCGCTTAGAATCAAAAGTTGTTGTGGTTTTGACTCCTTGAATCCTGTCATAGGACTGGTTACATCGTCATCATTGTTACAGGAATACAAAAAGGCCGTTCCCAATAGCGCTATGGCAAGAAGTCTGAATTTTATAATGTCCATGATTTGATTTCTTTACAATGGATTAAAACTTGTCCCACCAAAGGCGAGTAGCCTCATTGTCTTCACCGCCAAGAAGCTTGACCCCTACTTCATAAACTTTCGCGTTCTCCACAGTCTCACCATTTCCGTAAGCTAGGCGTACCGGGATTTTTTTGGTCGGGTTTACTGCGTTTGGTGTTGGGGTAAGCACCGGAAAATCGAATTTTCTCCACGCTCTCCAAGCGTCATATGGCTGAAAGAAAAGAGAAACCCATTTCTGGTTGCCTAACAGTTCTTTGGATTTGGAGTCTTGCCATGCGATGGAAGAGCCTTTCAGGTATTCGTCAATAAGCGTTTCCTCAGTGACATCGAATTGTTCCATTGATGAGCGCACGCCTTTTTCATACGCCTCCTTTGCGGTGATTCCCGATATCCAGCCAAGAGACGCGGCCTCGGCGATATTGAGCCATGTTTGAGAGGCCGTAAGGACGGGCATGGGGGTGTCGGCGGAGTTGATATATGTGCCGAAACTGGAGATTGTCGATTTGGAAAAAGCGGAAGCTTCGGCCTGCTTCAGTCCGTAAGGCATGCCCACATATTTTCCTTCTTCCGGGTCTTCGGCGGGATTGTAATCCGTAGGGGAATTGATGAAAGCATCTATTCTAGGGTCATTAGTTTTTTCCATGAAATCGACAAAAATGTCACTTGGAGCATAGTCAAAGCGCCCTGATTTATCGGTAAACCAAAAGTTACGCTGGCCGTCTTTGTCGAAATGCAGGTAGTTGATGTTGTCGGAAACATCAACTATGCCTCCCCTGGCGTATGCTTCGGCGAAATAAGTTTTGGCCTGCGCTAAGTCAGTGTCGGAAATTCTGACCGCCGCTTGCATAATCAGGGAGTTGGCGAATTTTTTCCAATGAGCGACATCCCCGCCCAGCATAGGATCCCCGCCAATGGCTCCTTTTGACTCGTCTAAAGCCGCTTCGCCTTGAGCAAGGGATTCCAATACGCCTGCGTAAATGTCCTTCTCGGCATCGTATTTCGGCGTTAAGTTCGCTGTGCCCTGTAACGCTTCGGAAAAAGGAACCGGCCCGAAAGTGTCAACGGTTATCAGATAAAAGTAAGCCTGAAGTATTTTGGAAGCGGCTTTGATATTACCGTAGATCTCTTGAGGGTCTTCAAGATCGATGATAAATTGAAGGTCCATTAACGGTCCGCTGTACACTCCGGCAAAATTGCCTCTGAATGTTTCGTAATGGGATTCCGAGGTATAGTATGTTCTGGACATCTGCTGCGTCCACAAGGCCATCGAGGAGTTTGTGCCTCCGGTACTGAACAATCCGTTAGCGAAGAGCGCTTCCACGTTTACCGTAGAGGGGGCGTTGGGGTTTTTATTTATATCGTCGAACTCTCCGGGATCACAGGCCAATAAAGTTGAGATCAAGACGCCCGCAAGGATTTTTATATATTTTTTCATGGTGAGATTTCTTTTTAGAAGCCAAACTTAAGGTTGAAACCGTAAGACTCTTGCGACGGGAATGCGCCACTTTCAAAGAAGTTTTCTTGTTGTTGAGTCGGATCAATTTCAGACTCGGCGAAGAAAAACCACGAAGGGTTGGTAACCACAAAACTCAAAGAAAGGTGACGCATCGAGATTGGCTTAATCCATTTTTGCGGAAAGTTGTAGCCGAGGCTAAGTTCTCGCAGCTTGAAGAATGAAGCGTCATAGACAAACTCCGTACGGTCCGCCTGTATCATAGTGGCGTAATCGAGGGCTTCCATCCAGAATTCGATAGGCGTTCCGTCCTCGTTTACTCCTTTGATCAATTGGCCGCCGCCTTCAGCTACCGGATAGCGGTTCCAAACACCGTTTCTGTTTTTGAAAACGGTTTCTTCATGGGTTCCCCCGTAAATGCCATAGCGGTTTGATAGCGAATAGATTTGCCCGCCGATTTGGTAATCGAAAGCAAGGTTAAGGGTTATGCCTTTGTAATTCATGAAAGAGGAAATACCGCCCGTAGCGTCGGGAAGCATCTCGCCTACTTCCACGTCTTTCTCAATAATAGGGGAATAATTTCCGTCTGATCCCGAATAGACTACCCGTCCGCTTTCGTCTCGTTTATATCCTTGAGACACTACCAAGGTTCCCCAAGGTTTGCCTACGTCGTTGTAAACGTATGGGAAATCACCCTCGAAAGCGTCGTTGTTTGCCCGCTCGACAACTCGTCCGGAAATTGGGTCTGTGAAAAGCGAAACGACTTCAGTCTTGATCGGTGCGAAGGAAACGTTGATGTCCCACTTGAAATCGTCAGTCCTTATCGGGCTTCCGCGCAAAGCCACTTCCCAACCCCAAGAGCGGAATTCGCCGGCGTTTATCAATAAGCTAGAGAATCCTGAAGTTCCGGGCACATCCAATGGGAGAAATTCGTTTGTACTCGTACGGTTGAAATATGTGATGTCAACACCCAAACGGTCGTTCAGCACAGCCAATTGCCCGCCCAATTCGTATTCGACGATTTCCTGCGCCTCAAGGGTGTTGTTTGGAAGATCCCCGGAGATGAACATGGTTGGGGTAGAGCCCCAAGTAGCGCCGACGCCGTAAGTTTGGCTAAGCTGATAAGGAGGAATGGCCTTTTTTACCTGCGCCCAAGCCGCTTTCAGGTTACCTGAAGTAATCCAGCTTGATTTCAATAATTCGGAAAATACGAACGAACCGTTGACGCCGGGATAAAACGCGCTATTGCGATCTTCCGGCAAAGTGGAACTCCAGTCGTTACGTCCCGTAAATTCGACGAAAAGCATTTCTTTAAACCCTACTCTAGCGGATCCGTAAAGGCTTCGCACTCCCCGGTTGCGGTAGTATTCGTCCAGCTCCGGCTTTTCGGCGGAGTTTCTCACATTGTAAAATCCCGGCGCCAAAAATCCGCTTGTAGAAGCCTCTAGGGTACTTCTTCGGTAGTCTCTACGTTCTCCACCCACCTTTGCGTCAATAGAAAAATCGCCAAATTTGTCGTTGTAAGTCGAAAGGAAAGACAGGAAAGTGTTTTTGTCTGATCTTTTCTGCTTGCTGTACCAAGGAGCGAAATCCATTTTACCGTTTCTGTAAGTGTTGTCTTTCACCCTCCAAGAGCGATCTCTCTCATATACGTAGGTTGATGCGTTTACGGAAATATCCCAGTTGTCGGTAATGCTGTAAGTCAAGCCGATATTACCGGAAAGGCGCTGAACATGGTCCTCACGGTAGTTCTCCATAGCGTCCCAAAACGGGGAGTTCCAAAATTCGGGAAGCAAAAAGTTAGGCGAGTTCTTGTCAAAGGCTCCGTTACCGAAGTTCCATGTTTTGGGCATGCCTTCGGGCGTTTTGTAGTTGCTTAGCCTATCGTAATCGAGCTGTACTTGGTTCCATTGGTAAAGGCTTGACCCTACCAAACCGTAACGTTCCTCGAAGTTGCCTTTGAAATACTCCGAAGCGTAATTAACCATTGCCGTGGCGGTTAGTCTGTCGGCTAAGTTGGCGGTGGTTCTGAAGTTGACGGTGTGCCTTTGTTTCTCGGTACCCGGCATTATGCCGTTTTCGTCCAAGTAGCCGTATCCCATTCGGAACTGCACATCGTCAGAACCGCCGGAAACGGAAACGCTGTTGATCGAAGTAATGCCTGTGTCAAAGAATCCGGGAATACCTTCGTCCGAAGCTTTCCACGGTCTTGTTTGCAGATAGTTGCCTTCATCTTCATAGAAGCTGTCCCACTGCAACACCTCTTGGCCGTTAAGTTCCGGGCCCCAACTACCGTCACCCCACTGAGCCATAGGCTTGCCGTCCATAGCCTTCCACGCTTCTGGGTGCTTGGACTCGTCATACTCGAAAGTATTGAAATCCAGATTCCAACCTCCTCCGAATTTGTCTTGCATTTTGAATGGTAAAACGGCTTTGTTAAGGGTCATTGTTGAGGAAACATCGACTCTAATACGGCCCTTTTCGCCACCTTTTGAAGTGACGATAATTACGCCATTTGCAGCTTCCTCTCCGTATAGCACACTGGCGGCGGCGCCTTTCAAAACGGATACGCTCTCTACGTCATCGGGGTTTACCGCCCGTGGGTTTACCCGTACACCGTCAAGAATCCAGAGTGCGCCCTCGTCAGAGTTAAGACCAGTGGCTCCCCGAAGACGAACAACCACGTTGGCGTCAAATTTTCCCGCCGAAGCGCCAAGCACTTGTACGCCCGGAATCTTACCGCTGAGTGACATAGCGACGTTAGTGCTGGGGGCAACCTGCAACTGCTCGCTTTTTACCGCCGCAACGGTATAACCTAGGTGCGCTTTGTTGGCCTCTTGTCCTAGGGCCGTAACCACAACACTTTCAAGTTCGGTAACGTCATCGGAGACTGTTATGTCAATAACGGACCTGTTACCGACCTCGACTTCCTGCTTAGCGTATCCTATTCCGAAAAACTGTAGAGTAGCGCCTTCAGGGTTTCTCAACTTGATTTCGTACGTGCCGTCGATATTGGTGGCAGTTCCGTACCCGGTTCCTTTCTCGATAACGCTGAGTCCGGGTACAGGCTCACCGTCTTCGGAAACGACTTTTCCTTTTACGATTCCGTTATTTTGGGCGCTCCCTTGGAGTGTGGCGAAGAGGCCCGCAAACAACAGAATGAACAGCTGTAATTTCTGTTTCATGTCGTGTTTGTTTGTTCTTAGGTATCAATTGGTTTGATCTGATGAGGCCAATATATAGAAGTCATAAAGGCCATGAATGGACATTTTTCGCATATGCTTATATTATTTTGCCTTTTAATTAAAAATATTAATAATTAAAAAATGATGGATAAAACATAAGAATACAGATGTTGAATTATGTTTTCTTAAACAGGTACGATTTTATCTTGATGTTTTAAATATGAGTATTATATAAATAATCAGGCTTTCGTTAAATTTGACTTTATGGTGTTAACTTATAGATTAATAGTGTTTTATGTCATTTCAGGGATTGTGTGAATGTTTGTGGTTTGTATCCTTAGATTAATTTTGGGGAAAAGTATATAAGGTGTGATAGGTATTGAAATGTATGGGTGTGTCGATTTTAAAAAATTGAAAACCGAGGGATAGGCGTTGTTTATATAATATATAGCGTGGGTAAAAAAGTATCACCTAAAGAAAAAAACAGAATCGGCTCGAAACATTAAGTTCCGAGCCGATATTTTTTTCTAATCCAAAGCCAAACAGTTAATCATGCTTCAAAGACCAACCTGTTTTCAGCCCAATTATAAAGTACGTTAATGTTACGGAGCCGATAGCGAAAATAGTATCTCCGATTACCCTTAACCACTTAAAGAATCTCATCACCTCCGTTTGGGTGAACT
Organism: Fulvitalea axinellae; assembly: GCF_036492835.1. Lineage (GTDB taxonomy): Bacteria > Bacteroidota > Bacteroidia > Cytophagales > Cyclobacteriaceae > Fulvitalea > Fulvitalea axinellae. The sequence goes on from NZ_AP025315.1 coordinate 489,164, forward strand.
CGGCTGACCTGGCGTACCACATCCCCTCGTTTACGCTGGCTACGGTCTGCGCAAGACCAACCGGTAACACGCTGATCAGAACCATTAATAACAAGCCAATATTCAATGCCCAAAACGTAAACTTAATTACGCCTTCTTTCCAAGGTTTCTGCGCTGAAAGCCCTTTGATCACAAAAAGCGTAAGGCCTATTCCCAGCATCCCGTAAACTCCGAATAAAGCCGTATGGCTATGGACCGGCGTGGTGTTAAGTCCTTGCATATGATAAAGCGCGATAGGCGGGTTGATAAGGAATCCGAAAATACCGGCGCCGAGGAAATTCCAGAAACTAACCGAGATAAAAAAGTAAATCGGCCATTTGTAATTCTTTATCCATTCCGTGATTTTACTGATACGGTAATTATGGAAAGCTTCGTAACCCATCAGTACCAGCGGAACCACTTCCAAAGCGCTAAAGGTGGAACCCAGAGCCAGAACGGCAGTAGGTGTGCCCGTAAAATACAGGTGATGGAACGTACCAATTATTCCCCCCGACAGGAAGATTGCGGCCGAAGCGATAGTGCCAGCCGTAGCGGTGCCAATATCCAGCAGTTTCATCCTTACGAATAGGAAAGCGATTACTACGGTGGCGAACACTTCAAAGAAACCTTCGACCCAAAGGTGTATGACCCACCAGCGCCAATACTCGATCATGGACAAATGGCTGTGCCTACCCCACATCAATCCGGCGCCATAAAACAAAGCGATGGCCACGGTCGACATCACAAAGATAAAAAGCAGATTTTTGTCGGCGTGCTTTCTGACAAGCGCAGGACCAAGAGCCCGTAACATCAGCACCAGCCAAAGAATCAATCCGATAAACAAATATATTTGCCAGAACCTTCCCAGGTCCACATACTCAAGTCCTTGGTGTCCAAACCAATAATTAGTGTCAAGATCGAGCTTCTGCAAAACGCCCAGCAACTCCCCTATCATCGATCCGACAACGATAATCAGCAGGGAAAGAAACAGGAAGTTTACGCCCAATACCTGAAACTTAGGATCTTTGCCCGATATAGCCGGCGCGATATAAAGTCCGGTGGCCAACCATGATGTCGCGATCCAGAAAATCGCTATCTGCACATGCCATGTCCGCGTAACCGAATAAGGCAGAATATCGGAAAGGGGGATTCCGTAAAGCCCCTGCCCTTCCACGCCGTAATGTGCGGTGATAACTCCGAAAATCACTTGGACCAATATGAGTAAGGATACTACCCAGAAATATTTTAGCGTAGCCCGCATAGACGGGGTCGGGTTTAGTCCCTTCAGTGGGTCTTCGTCGGGCAGTACGCCTTCGTGCACGTCGTCTTTATGGCTTTTGGCGTGATAGAAAGACAATATTCCGATTCCCAGCAAAAGCATTATTATACTGAACCCGGTCCATAGTATCAGCGAACCGTCGGCTTTGTTGCCTACCAGTTCGTCGGATGGCCAGTTATGCGTGTACGTGATATTCTTTCCAGGCCTTTCTGTTGTACACGCCCAAGAACTCCAGAAGAAAAAAGCGTTCAGCTGTTTAAGGGCCACAGGTTCGGAAAGGGTATTTTCTTTCATCGCGTATTTCTCGCGAAGATGGGCCAATTCTTTATCGTCGGAAAAAAGCCTTGTGTAATAATCCGTATTGTGCTCAATCGCCCGGACGATATCCTGATTCAACGTAATGGTTTTCGTGGCGGGGTCATAAGTGTTTTTCCTTATCAGCGCCTTTAGTCTTTCCCTAAGCACTGCTTTTTGAGTCGGATCACATTTTTCGTATGTTTTCCCGTGGCCTTGCATAGCCCATTCGTCCAGAATAAAGACAGCTTCCCGGTGTATCCAGTCGGCGTTCCAATCCGGAGCAACATAAGCCCCGTGCCCCCAGATACTACCGAGCTCCTGCCCGCCGATTGACTGCCACACACGTTGGCCGTCTTGGATGTCTTTTTTGGTGAAAAGAACCGTCCCGTCTTGCCCCACGACTTTGTCTGGGTAAGGGGGGGCTTCCCTGTAAATCTCGAAGCCGTAAAAGCCGATAACGGAGAAACCGACCCCGACAACAATTGCGAACGTAATCCAAAGCGACCTGATGTTTTTCATAATGAGAGCTTGTTGGATGAGAATTGTAATTTCTAAGAGAAGGCAATATGCGTGCGAGAAAAGCCTGTAGAGGGGCTTTGCCCGGAGCGCATATTCTATAATTTAAAAAATGAATTCTTTGAAATCAGGAGAATGTAAACTTTGTCGCCAAAACGAAACATGATGATATTGACTTATAATTACTTGTATATCAGCGTTGTCTGGTGTTAAACGGCAAAGAGGTTTATGAAATGATGTCTCATTTTTTAAGAAAAAGATTAATCTTTTTTCCAAAGAAGCAAAACATTCCTAGTCCAATATGGTTTGCCGGCCAGATTTTTGGGTGATGACTTTTTAACCGGCCGTCAGTCCGGCCAGATTCCGTAAGGTCTCTTTCTCTCACTTAAATTTTTTGCCAAATGGAAAAGGTTATCGTAATGACAGACAGGCTATCTCTTCGTGAAAAACTTTTGCGTGTAATCAATATGCGGGATCGCGCCCAAGAGATGGAAGTGATGAGGTATTTTAGGGTCAGAAGAAGGATGAAAAGGCATAAACTCAAACACTATATCAATACGGAAGTAAGAAAACATCCCGAGTTCAATCACGGAATGTATTATATGTTCTATGATTTGCGGGAGCGGGGCGGAACCTCTACGCCTATTTTCAAAGTGCATGGCAAAAAGGGATATAGTCTGTATTTCGTCTATAAAAACCGTCAAGGCCATGACGAACTAGTTCAGATAGCGGAGCACGCCGTTAATCGTTTCCGGGAGCGGTGTATGCGTAATATGAAATGTACTTTATTGGAAATGATCACCGCCTTTATGAAATCTTGGAACAGGATGAGACGAATGCGTACCAAGATGGATTCCGATACTTACTTTCTAACCGATTTGGGTGTCGGTCTTTGTAGATCCAAAAAACTGGGCAAAGGCCTATCCACACTTACTATAGACACTTTCCTAAATTATAATATGCTCAGTACCAGTCAGCGCAAGATATTGCGGATTGCTCTTGAAGACATAGTGCGGACGGAGGAAATTCCCGAAACCAGATTCCAATTCCTTATGAGAAAAGCTAAAGCCCTCAGAGTGCCGGCATCACGGATTTCCTATTTTTCAGATAATTACAGCGCCGAAACAAGACGTTTGCAAAGACCCCTGCCCCAACTGGTCCGTCAGCAATCTTTGGCTTACGAATTCAACCCTTTGGCTGTCGCGATGCCTTTGCGGTAAACGAAAGAGGTTACTCCAAACGATAAAGTGGCAGGTTGGCCCGAGGCTTGCGCAAGGCATTCGGTAGAAGGGGAACGTTTATCACCAACCGAAGCCTGTGTTTGTTGCCAAGAACAAAAGAAAGCCGTCGAATAGTGGAAATGGAGAAAAGGCGTCAATAAATACGACTTCTTCATTTCCTAATCCGCGTACGGTGGTTCAGGCGGCTTTTATCCCGGCAAAGATGTCAAGGAAAGCCCACGGGTACTATCCTGGTAAAAGTGGGATGGTACCGTTTCCCAAAGTTATTCTAAAAGCGGGTCAGCGGGTAGTGCTCGACGACGCTTCTACCGTTGTGCAAGGTGAAGAGGAGGACAAGGAAGTCTGGTACCAAGCATATACCGACGGAGTATTTGACGATTTCTGGATAAAGGACAGTTTCTTTGAATGGGCTGAAGCCACTAATTCTTTTCCGCGTATGTTGGAGATGTTCGAAGAATGTTGGGACGGAAGGTTGATGAGGCGTAAAGACTTCGTACGGTATTCTGGCCCACTGAAGAATAGTTTGTATTCACATTACGTCAAGAACAAAAAGGTTAAGCCCGAGTGTCCTGAACCGGAACAGCGGAGAATAGCCAAAGGATTGGTAAAAACCTTCTTGGATCGGCCAAAAGAAGACGCTGGGTTAACGCAGAGCGCGGTCGGTTATCCTACAAAAAACTATACTCGTCAACAACTGGCCTCCCTTCGGGATTATTCCGGATTATGCTCTCTCTTTTTGAAGGTCACCTCCAAGGGAGGAGAAGGAACAAACCAAAAAGCAACGCCTTCGGCCAGCCGGGACGTGCCTTTCCGTTATGATGTTTATCTAAATATCCCGGCGCCCTCTTTACTTGCCGTAATGAAAGACTTGGTTCCACTGCTGGACCAACATGACGAGGAGTCCGATATGGATATCGATTCCATTTCGGTAGCGCCACTTCTTGATTTGGCCCAACGCCCGGATAGCGTATGTGTTAGGGTGAATTCGGAAACGGGATTCGAAAGATTAAAGGTTTTCCTGATTGATTATGTAGGAAGACATAAGGAACGGTTTGTCGATGAATCGCTGTGCATGACCGAACGCTTTGCCAGAGGTGCCAGCTGGAGCCAAGATCCGCTGTTCAGCAATGTGTGGGAAATGGACGAAAGGCTGATAAACAGCGTTTCCCGATTTCTCGCCCGTGTAAATGAGGCTTGGGAAGCTTACAGAAAGAAACCTCCTTTTTTCGATTTGCATAGTGGGTGGTGGTCGGAGATTCATCAAATGCATCAGCGGGTGTCAGAACAAATGGCCTCGGAACAAAAAGGGATGCAGATTAGCAAAAAAGACCTTAGACAGATGGACAAGATCGCCAAGAGTCTGAAAATCCAAGGCCTGTCGGGGAACGTGACCGAATGGATGGACCATTACGAACGCTATGAGGATAGGCTAGTCAAAGACAGAAAGACATTTTTGGGAACGAGAACGGAAGCTCTGGCCCAATTGGCCGAAAAGAAAATCAAGAAAAAGAATATGGCGTTACGGACTTTTATGAGGTTGTGCGCCTATCACGGTATAGATTTTTATCACCCTTACAGAAACTTGCCTATCAAACCCTTTACAGACGAAGACTTGGTGGTGGTCAGCGGAGATCAGGGTTTGGAGGAATGGGCGGCCGAAGCTACCGCCCCCGAAGCTGTGTTTTTACCTAAGATAGATTTTCCCAAAGAAACAGAAAAGCAGTCAACGGCCACGGCCAACTATATTCCTGGACTCGGTAGGGAAATGACCACATTCAGATCAGAACAAGAGGAAGCGCTGGAGTGCGTCCGCGACACCTTGTCCAAAGCGTTTTTGCAGGTAGTGGCCGGCGACGAAAGGCAAAGGCTGAAAACGGAAAAGCCCAACCGACCAGAGAATGAAGGAAGCGGGAAAGATGGAGGCGCTGGATAGTTGAGATGATCTTGATGAGGTAGCTGTTGGATTTAAATACAATCAAGTAGGGTATTCGAAAAAACGCACCTAACTATACGAAAGGAAAACCAGCTTAATATCACGTATTCAGATAAGAAATTAAATTCTAAATATTACGCAGATTGATAATGCGGACCTTATGGTTAAGAAGCCAAATGAAAAAATAGGTGAAGCATAATTGAAGGTTTACTGCATAAAAAATAATGATCTAAAATAACCGAAGTGATAAAAGCACAAAAAAGCCATTCCATTTAACCGCATAAATGTTCTATTGAATATTTGTACCGGGTACCGTACATTTTTTTTCATCTTTTTACCCTTTGCGCACAGAGGACATTCTGGTGTGTGTGTTTTAATTTGAATCAAGCAAATATCCATTTTTTATGAAAGAACAAAATAAGACTTTTGAAAGCGCCCGGCGCAATTTCCTTAAAAAAATGGGACTCGGCACAGGGGCTTTGGCCGTCGGCGGAGGGTTGTCGTCTTGCGAAGAAAAACATTCGGAAGAAAAGGCCGGCACAGCGCATAAAGAACCCGTTAATCCCAAAGCCCGTAGGATCGTTTTCATCATGACGGACACCACGCGTTGGGATATGATAGGCGCTTACGGGCGCGAAGGGATGCGGACGCCGAATATAGACAAATTCGCCTCGGAAGGAACCCGCTTTAACCTTGCCTATAGCGTTTCCCCGGTTTGTGGCCCCGCGCGTTCGGCGATTTTTACGGGCACATATCCAAGTACCAACGGCGTTTGGGGAAACAATCTTCCCCTGGGCGACAATATCCGGACCGTAGGAAAACGTTTTACGGATTACGGTTACCGTTCGGCATTTATCGGCAAATGGCACCTTGACGGCTATGACTATTTCGGTAACGGAAAATGCCCCGACGGCTACGAACCGGAGTATTGGTACGATATGCGGACCTATCTGGAAGAACTCTCGGATGACGACCGCAAGAAGTCCCGTGATGTAGGCACAATACACAAAGGCGACGGTATAGATTCGTCCTTTACTTTCGGCCACCGTGTTACGGATAGAGCCATAGATTTTCTGGATAATTCCAAGGATGACGATTTCCTTTTAACGGTGTCTTATGATGAACCGCACCATCCATTCCTGATGCCCAAAGAGTTTGCGGACCTATACAAAGGTTATAAATTTCAACAAGGCCCAAAACGAAACGATAACCTAAAGGACAAGCCGGCATACCAAAGTTGGTGGGCCAAGGGAGAACATCTGGAAACAAAAGAGGAACATTTCGAGCATCCGTTCTTTTTGGCTTGCAATACCTATATAGATCAGCAAATTGGGCGATTGGTCGATAAGATAAACGAGACTTGTCCCGATGCTCTGGTAATATTCACTTCCGATCACGGCGATATGATGGGCGCCCATAACCTGAAAGGAAAAGGCCCCGCAATCTACGACGACATCAGCCGTATTCCGTTTATAGTCCGTTGGCCGGGACACGTAAAGGCCGGGGCAGAATCAGATGTGCCCATATCGCATATCAGTGTCACTCCTACCCTTCTTGATGTCGCAGGTATTCCCGTGCCCGACCATATGCAAGGCAAAAGCATCGTGCCCACATTGGAAGAAGACAAGCCCGTCACCGACGCCGTGTTTATGGAATTCGGCCGTTTCGAGGTAAACCACGACGGTTTCGGCGCGTTCCAACCCTACCGGGCCGTATTTGACGGACGCTATAAGCTGGCCATACACCTTCTCTCGGATAAGGACGAGATGTATGATATGCAAAACGACCCTGACGAGATGAAAAACCTAATAGCCAGCGAGGCCCACACCGAAATCCGTAATCGTCTGCATGATAGAATTCTAAAAGAACAAGGCGAAACCCGGGACCCATTCCGCGGAACGTATTGGGCCGTAAGGCCATGGCGAAATGATATTGAGCATTCGTGGGAATATACCCGCATTACCCGCTCGCGCAAAGACTGCGGCTACGAACCAATGCCCGTGGACTATAACACCGGGTTGGAAATAACCAAAGATGATTACACAAGGGTTAAAGGATTGGATAAAAAGAAATAATACAAATTAAAAAATCATTCCATACACCACGTAGAGACAGGGCATACCCTGTCTCTACATTCTGAATTTAAAATTTCAATCTATTGTATTATAAGGTTTTATGCTATGCGATAGCAGTTCATTAACGCTATTCTATTTACTTAGAATTACAGGCTATAGTCTAAAACCGATTATAATACCCATGAACCAAAGGCATACCACCAGTATGCACAAATACCACAGTATCCCCTTTTCTTATCCTGTTTGATCGGGTAAAATCGATAAGCCCGGCCATTGCTTTGCCAGTATATACTGGACATAGAAACAAACCTTCCAATTCTGCCAAAAGCTTAATTGATTCTATTCCCTTATCGGTTGGGAAGCCATAGCCTTCGCCAACAAAGTCAGTGTTGATTTCGTAATCAAGGGAAGAGCCCTTTGGTAAAATCTCTCCGGCTAGGCCTTCCACAATCTTGTTTACCGTATCGTCTTTATGCAATACGCTAAAGCCGACGACTTTCGTTTTAGTGTTTGAAAATCCGGCCACGAGCCCGGCCATAGTGCCTCCGCTACCTAAGGCGGTGACCACATAATCCGGTCCGTCATTATTTATATTTTCAAATTGATTTTGTATTTCGTTCGCACAATCCACATACCCCATCGAGCCCAGCGTATTGGATCCTCCAAAGGGTATGATATACGGTTTTCGCCCTTCCGCTTCCAATCTTCGCGCTACCTTCCCCATTTCCGTCTGGAAATCGTCCTCTTTGTTTATCGAGACTATATCGGCGGCCATAAGCTTCATCAAAAGCGAGTTCCCGTTTTCGTTAAAACTCGGGTTTTGCTCGGGAACCATCTCTTTGCAAACCACTACAGGCCTAAGGTTTAGTTGTCGCGCTACGCCGATCAAAGCCCGGGCCGCGTTTGATTGATAATGTCCCGCAATTATCAGCGTATCGCAGTCTTTCGAAATAGCGTCGGCGATAATGCGCTCATATTTGCGCAGTTTGTTGCCGCCACCGCCTCTTCCGCCCTCGTCGTCTCTTTTAACGTAAATATCAGGCCCCAATTCACGGGAAAGGTTCGGTAAAAATTCAAGGGAAGTTTCCCTGTTCAGCAACTTGACCTTTTCGAATGTCTTTATCATCTGGTTGGAGTGAATGTGATTTTAAAAATGGGTAACGATGTTTGTCTGAGCGGTTGTAGTTGAATGATGAATCTACTGAGGATATGAAAAAAATACAAATTTTTGATGTTAGGCAAACGTTTCCTTGTGTAGTTCTTAATTCTAAGTGCTTACAGAACGATAGTGTTGGCGAATACCGTTATGCGATGAACTAAATGCGCAAGAATTTTTGTGTACCTTTGCCGAGTTTTGAGGGCTGGAGCGAGTAGCGGGCTTGTAGTTTATGGGTTATGAGTAAAGTGCTTCTACAGTCTCCAGTGGATTTACCTCTGGTCAATTAAAATTATGCTGAATGCCGACTTATAACTATATATACTCCTTCAATTACCCCGAAAACGAGAGCGATTTATGCAAGCTCGAATCGAGACATATATTTGATACGGAAGAGAAAGACAAAATGCTTTTCTCTGATATTAAGATCGATCCTTCCAGTAGCGCGTTTATCAAAAAAAGAGTTGACGTTAGCTTGTATTCGGATAACTACGAGGAGCTAATCCGCAAAATAGAAGAAGAGAATATCCGAATCGACGGGTTCAAGGTCGAATATGTGGTGCTTGAGGGCGACGCTACGGAATATTCGGAAAGGCTTGAAAAACTGCGGGATGTGGGCTTCGCCATAAAGGCGGCACCCGATTATTATAAACCGAAAATCATGTTCGCACTGTGTTACCATGACGGGACTTGGTTTTTCGGAACGTTGATAAAGGATGATTTCGAATGGCATAAGCATAACCAAAAACCCTGTTCGTTTAGCAACTCGATAGGCCAGATTGTGGCCAAGGCCCTGGTCAATATCGCTTCGCGAGGCATTAAGGACAATACCTTGATAGACTCTTGTTGCGGCGTGGGCACGGTGCTATTGGAGGCGTGCTTTTCCGGCTTTGATATCGAAGGATGCGATATAAACTGGAAGGCTTACAAGCATACAAAAACGAATCTGGAGCATTATAATTATTCGGCGACTGTATACCGTTCCGATATCAAGGATATTCACAAAAAATACGATGCCGCCATTATCGATTTGCCGTACAATATGTACGCTTACTCGAATGATGAGATCACTGCGAATATTATCGAGTCCACATCGAAAATAGCAAACCGGATAGTTATTGTTTCCACTTCTGATATAGAGGGAATTATCACAAAGGCCGATCTGACAATTTCAGATACTTGTGTTATCAATAAGGCCGGTAGCCTTCGGTTTGCAAGGAAAATTTGGGTCTGTGAGAAGCATGAGTAGTTTTACTGTCGATATAGTGTAATGCCATATAGATCTTTTAACACTTAGAAATAATGAGTGGAGCGTTAAGGTTATTTTTTATTTGTTTTACAATAATGATAATGTCTGGTTGTTTTCCCGAAGGGTTTAAGGAACAGGCGAATCAAAAGTTTGGAGATCAACATTTTAAAACGGCGATTTCATTAATCGAATTACATAAAATTCGAGAAGGCGCTTATCCTTCTTCATTGGACGGTTTAAAGTATATTGGAGAATGGGATAAAATGATATTTACCTCTGTTAGATATAAGAAGTTGGATAAGGGGTATGAATTGGATTTAGTAGATGGTTGGTTAGGAAAACCCGAAGACCTAAATTACCCAGATGGATTCTGGAGAGGGTTAGGACTAGTCAAATCTAATGTGAAAAGAGGGGCTGTCGTAGAGCCCTAATCTTTTGTCGCTTATAGGTTGAAAAATTCCTTTTGCGGGATAGTTGTGCGCAAGACACCCCATTGAGATACATAATAATTAACCCTCAAAACATTATGTCTCGATCTATTAAAAATATCCCGATAAGAAAAATATGCCCTGAAGAGGAAGCCGTAAACTTCGCCAAGCATGTCCGATTTCTAAAACTGAAGGATTTGCTTGGCGGAAAAGGTATGTCGCAGAGTATTCATAGGCACGATTTCTTTTTCTTACTGTTTATCCAAAAAGGAAGCGGAAATCATCGGATTGATTTCGTTTCTTATCCAATATGGGATAATACGCTGTTTTTTATGCGTCCGGGACAGGTGCATGAGATTGAACTGAAGGCGGGGGCGGAAGGCTATATACTGGAGTTTAGTCCTAGGGTTTTCTATATCGCAAATGAACGGACGCCCGATATGATCCGTAAATTGGGGCGAAATAACTTGTTTAACCTAAGCGTAGATTCCCGTAAAAACATCGAGTTTCTTTTCGACAAAATGGGAAAAGAACTGGAGTCGGGATCAATCTTTTATGAAGACGCTTTCAAAAACTGCTTAGGACTATTGTTAATCGAAATTTTGCGTTTGGAATCGGTTGAGAGTAGAACGGAACGATCTTATCAACAGGAACGCCTCGATGAGTTATGTGATTTGGTTGATCAGAATATATCGACCGGAAAAAAGGTAAGTGACTACGCCGAAATGATGAACCTTAGTTCTTTCCAATTAAATAACATCACGAAATCGATACTGGGAAAAACGTGTTCGGCGCTTATCAACGAACAAATCGTTTTGGAATCCAAAAGACAATTATTGGCAACGTCAAATCAGATTAATGAGATCGCTTTCGCAATGGGTTTTGAGGACGTATCCTACTTTTCCCGATTTTTTAAGAAACACACGGGGCATACACCAACCGAATTGAGGGAGAACTTCAAATAAGTCCCAGCCGGCTTTATTTTTATCCTAACGTATCCGTCTTCGCCCAAAGTATTTTTGCTCCTGATATAGACATACAATCAGGATCGAATGACTTTACCAAAACACCGTACACCACAAGGCGCTCTTGCCTGTTTGGCGCTCTGCGTTACACTCGCCTCTTTGGGCACCAGTATCGCCAATGTGGCATTACCCGAATTAGCCCGTTTTTTTTCTGTTTCCGTCCAAGGGGCTCAATGGATCGTATTGGCATACCTGTTACCATTGACGGTTTTGGTTGTGAACGCAGGCAAAATCGGAGATTTGTTGGGACGGCGTAAAGTATTGTTGTTTGGCCTAGCGCTATTTGTTTTCGCTTCACTCCTATGCGGTTTCACCCCTTGGTATTGGGCTTTACTTTTGTCTAGGGGGGCGCAAGGTATCGGCGCAGCGGTTTTAATGGCGCTTACTTTGGCTGTGATACGTGATATAGTGCCGAGAGAAAAAATGGGTGGTGCTATGGGACTGATAGGGACCATGTCCGCAATAGGCACGGCTTTAGGGCCGTCTTTAGGCGGTTTTTTGGTTTCCGTTTGGGGTTGGAGATCTTTGTTTTTTGTTTTGTCCCCTCTAGGTCTTCTTGTCTTGGTGTTGGCGTATTTTTATCTCCCTAAAGACCATGAAAGAGAAAAGTCCTCTCCCGCTTTTGACGGACTGGGCACATTGTTTCTGGCCTTTACACTTCTTTGTTATTCACTTGCCATGACGGTTAACCGAACCGCTTTCGGTACGGAAAACATAGCCATGTTACTTTTGGGCGTTTTGGCCCTCGGCTTATTTATTCGAATTGAGAACAAAGCCTCGTTTCCTTTACTAAAGCCCGAGTTATTCGCCGATAAGCAGTTCGTATTTAATCTATTGTCCAATACCGTTGTGGCGTCTGTTATGATGTCCACTTTGGTGGTGGGACCCTTTTATCTGTCGATAAGCCTTGGGCTGGATGAGAAAGATATCGGACTTGTAATGGCCTCCGGTCCCGTGATGGCTTCTATCAGCGGTGTGCCGGCCGGAATGGCGGTAAACCGTTGGGGCGTAAAGCATACGATGCTCGCCGGGCTTGGGCTGATGTTGTTGGGTAGCCTTTCGATTATTTATTTTCCTGATCTTTTCGGACCGACAGGTTATGTTATGGCTTTGGCGTTGTTGACACCGGGATACCAGATGTTTCAGGCCGCCAATAATACAGCGGTGATGATGGATACCCATACAGATCAAAGAGGCCTAATCGCGGCTATGTTGACATTATTTCGGAATGTGGGTCTGATTACCGGCGCTTCTGTGATGGGCGGTATTTTTGCTTTTTCCGCTGGGTCCGCACCGTTAGAATCTTTGGGGCCGGAAGCGGTGTCCATGGGAATGGGTATCACGTTTATCGTGGCCAGTAGTTTGGTTTTTATATGCTTGCTTGTAGCCGTTTTTGGAATAGATCAGGCTATCGGGACGGAAGCGTTGCGCACAAATAAAATAAAAAGCAATGCCTAAAATATTCCGTACCATGATAAGGCTAAGTATAGTTCCGTTTCTGGCGTCGCTTTTTCTTTTGGCGTCGTCATCCGTAACCGTCGGCCAAACAGTTGACCAATTTAACTCTTGGTGGTTTTATTCGGGAAAATATATACTATCCGATCATTACAGTATGCGGACCCTTTACGCTTGGAGCAGACATGATTTTGTGAACGTCTGGCAACAATCGAAACTAAGAATGGGAATAGAACGCCGTATATCCCGAAATTTCAATGCTGGGGCGGGTTATGAATGGGTGGTGCTGTTTCCGTACGGGGAACACCCTGTGCCCGAGAAACGAACGGAGCATCGAGTTTATGAGGAAATTACATTCAAAACCAAACAGGGAAGGTTCGGATTAAATACCGGTATCCTGTTGGAGCATAGGTTTATGGAGCGAAACAGACGAGATCGCCTGCGTTTTAAAGTAGGGGCAAATTTTCCTTGGCTAAGATTAAAAAGCGGAAAAAACGAATCGGGATCCCAGTCGCTTGGAATTGTTTGTTATAACCAGTTTTTCATAAACTTGGGATCAGCCGCAAAGAACGTGACATTAGGGCAAAACCGTATTTATATAGGCCTGGATTTTCAAATTATAAAGGGTGTAAAACTAGGGCTTGGGTACATGAATCAGCTTATTCGTATCAAAGAAAACAAAGCGGAGAATAACCATACAATTGTTGTAGGCTTTTCACACAAGATGGATTTTACTAAAAAATAAACGACACTGTCTCAAAAAGTGTGTAAACTCAGAATCCCCTCAGTAGAGTGGTCTGAAGGGATTCTATCGGTTTCTAATTTTATGGAGTAATGATTAATACCACACTCCCCTATGTCAAGTCTCATTTACCATGAGACTCCAACTACATTGAATGAGCTTACTCCTTTCAAACATATATAAGTTTTCAAATCAACAGCTACTGAGCCTCCGGTAAGCTTAACGATTTTAGAGATAGAGCCAGCATTTCCGTCTTGAGAGTCCATAAAGATGGTTGGATTGTCTTGTTTGCCGTTAGGGCCATAAGAAAACTCACATTTACCGTTATACACGTATAACATCACCGTCTTGGGCGCGTTATGATTCCATGATACGACAAACTGGGCCTCATTGCCCTCTAAAGGTTGGCAAAAAGACGTGTTGTTCATAGGCGACGCAGTCAGTTCCTTGTGCCTTTTCGCAATGTCCGCTATTAGATCTTCTTTTTTCATGGTAGAATGATTTGTGGGTTTATGTTTCTGTTAAAGTAATGATTTTTATAAAAAATAATATATTTTGGTTATAAATAATAATTTGTGCGGGATTGTTGACTCAATTATGGCAATGAAAAACGAATAAGTGTAGGCATAAAATCACTGTTACGGGATATGGCGTAAAACACGTCCTCAACAGGATCGTATGTGAAATAATTAAACCTTTTGTCAAGTTTATATTTTACAAGAGGCTTACCGTTCCAGTCATATTTCAGAATATAATTATTCACTAATTCATCACGTGTTTGCTCCTCTCGACTATCCCTGAACGAACAAAAAACATACTGATCAGAGACTTCCAAATGATGGACACCTCTCTTTTCCCCTTTATGAGGCCTAATCTGTTTAAGGTTATTTTTATCTACGATTGTAACTTTCGGTATATTGATTAATCTTTCAGATACCTTTTCTATTTCTTCCCCCTTTATATCATAAATCTCAACATTTTGATAGCTCGAACCCACTAAGCAAAACTTGTTTAAACTCGGGTGCGCTTAAATTCTATGTTGAAAGATCAGGGATTTTATCGCCACATTTTGTTGTTCCAACTCTACGGGTATAGATCTTGGTGGGCGTACAATTTTCATTGTTTCACCTTCCTTATTTGAAAGTCCAAGTTCTCCCCTTTCGCTTACGCATTCGCCAACGAATATCCCACTCTTAAGATGTGTCAAAGAACGATAACGGTAGGGGTCTTCGGCATCCCTCGAGCTAAAATCCAAAACTTGACTTACATACCGATTGCTTCCCTCCAACAAACTGTCCATTGAAAACAAAATTAGGTTCCGACGCCTACTGTCATAAACCATTAATGTTTGGTCGTTCAAAAACTCTAAAGAATTTGGGTGAGAAATCTCTTCGGGACCCCTTCCCTTTTTTCCGAATTTGCGTAGCAACTTTCCTTTTTTGGTAAAAAGAGAAAAATGGTGATCCCCCATTTTTTCCTGTATAATAACCACCTGTCCCCTAGCGATAACCTTCATAGGTTTGCCCAGAGAATCACTAAAGTGGTGTTCTAATTTGGTTTTGACCTCAATCTGTTTGGCAAATTCATCCAATAAGTTCCTATGAGTCGGCTTTTCTTCTGTACATGACAGACAAAGAAAAAAAATGACAGCAATAAGTAAAAATCTCATTATACGCTCTTTAGAAATATTAAAGGTTATCACGAATTACGTTCTGAATTCGCATCTCAAATTATGAAGTCCTACGGCCACCATCATTACCCTCTCTCTTACGTCGTTATATTTTAGCCGGATCTTATTCCGGATTATCTTCAAACGCTTAATCCCGCCTATTGCGTGTTCCGCTCCGACCCTAACCGAGCTGATTCCCTTGTTGACCTGTTTCTGCAATTCGGTCAATTCCTTTCCTTTTGGCTTTTTGTGCGGAATAATCACATTTTCATTCTCCTTGTCCGCTCCCAAAAAGCCAAGATCTACCAGGATATTCGGCCCGTCAACCTGTATTTCGGTTTCATCCCAGATCGTTTTGTCATGAACGGAACCCGGGTAGAGCGGGCTTACGTACAGAATCTTGCGGTTTGGGGCGGAAAACACAAGATATTTGGCGGTATGCCTCTTTGATTTCCCGCTGTACTCTTCTTTCTGCGCCGCATTGTTTACTTTTCTTGGAACCTCGCACTCAGTGACATCGGCGAGTAAATACTCTTCTCCCTGATCTCGATATTCGAATCTCCCGCCTGTCATTGGTGCCATTCCCAACCGATTGAGACTTGTTTCAAGCAATGGAAGAAGAAAAGAAAACCATTCGCTGACTTTTGCCTGTGACAAGCCGAACATTTGTGCATAAAATGTCTGGTTCGGGTTTTCCTTTGAATACATCAGGGCGAAGTTGAGCTTCCTGTCACTGCCCGGTAAACTCGAATTTTCATATTCTTTGTAACAGGGTCTCTTCCTTTTCTTCCCTTTTAAGGTGTACCATCTTAAGCGCTGTTCCACCAATTTAGAAAAGACTGGGAGCAAAGTGATCCACTCGTCTTGGTTCAAACCGGTTAAAGCTCTACATTTGGCGTTAG
This sequence comes from Fulvitalea axinellae, assembly GCF_036492835.1. Lineage (GTDB taxonomy): Bacteria > Bacteroidota > Bacteroidia > Cytophagales > Cyclobacteriaceae > Fulvitalea > Fulvitalea axinellae. The sequence continues at coordinate 505,149 of NZ_AP025315.1, forward strand.
CTCCTTTTTCCATCTTCATTTTGCTGGTTTTCGAGAAAAAGCAAAATCGGAAAAAGCGGCTGTTTTTTTGCTATTCGGACGGCTATACGAAATCATTCGTGATAACCATTATTATTAATCTGAATTTTTACACTCTGTAAAACTACTTCTAAGGTATTTATTCCGATCTTCATTTTAATACATTCTTCGGCTATTTAGCCGAAATTTTTCCGGCAAAATAAGAAGCCTTGAATCTTCTATAATCCTCTTCGTCAGTCGGTGTGGAATTGGCGTTTTGTTTGGGCTGGTATGGCTTGGTACCCAAGCGTTCATAAGCTTTGCGTATCAGGTTATTCTCCAATGTGGTCCTCTCTTCCATTTCTCTCTCTTGCTCCTTCCGCCGTTTACGTGTTTCCGCTTCCCTTGCTATGGACTTTTCTTCCATATACTCATGAACCCATCCGAATATTACGCCACCGTCCAGCCTGTCATACAGTTTACCGTAGCGCCCCTTGCGGGCATAACGAAAACATAAAGCGAAATCCTCAAGGCTTTCGTGCGGATATTCTTCCAATATCAGGTCGCATACCTCAAACACCTGCCCCGCGTTCATGGTCTTTCCCAGATTAAAATAATTGGCCGTGCGCATCAGCATAAAGGTCAGGGCCTTTCGGGCGTCTTTTCTTTCGTAACGCGAAAGGTGCTGGCGTTTCAAAGCCAAGGTAGGTGTAAGCGAAACCTCTATATCGCAGATTGCGGACAGGTCTTGTTTTTTGACTGCCAGCATCAATTCGTTATGCTTTTGCGGTTTTTGCGTCGTCAAGACGGGTGTTTGTGCCGGGGCGTCCTCAGTTTTCCGGATGCATGGCGTCGATTCGTTCGAAGGCGTAGGCGAGATCAGCGGCGCTGAAGGCTCCTGTGCAGGCATTATTGGATGCGTTTTTTTCACGGTTTCTTGATTTTTGGTTTTGTACTTGTTTCCAACGGCCGGGTGTGGCCTCAAAATGAAAATCTGTCCAGCCCTTTATCAAGGCTTTTTCCACCAGCTCGGTGGCGAATTCCTCATCGTAGGGACGTAGCCGGTCCAATGCCCTTTTTTCCAAAAGAGGACTTCGGTAGGCTTTGCCCATAGTTTGTAAGTGGTGTCGCCAATCGTCCCAAAGGTTATTGAATTCTTGGCTATGGAAAGGAAGCTCTGGAATTATTGCCACTTCGGGTGCGTGCGTATCCCCTTTCGTTTCCTTTTCTATTATTTCATTTTTTTTAGTTTGTTTTCCTTTGCTTTCGTTTTCTTTCATTGTATCACAATGCATATGCATTGCATCGGTTTTGCATCCGGACTCTACGTTATCGGCCTTGTTCTTTTGGATTCGGGCTTTATTGTTCGCCTTTTTGCGGGGCTCTTCTTTTTTGGACCACCGGCTATTTGCCGCGTCCTTGCGCCTTTGGCTTTTTGATTCCACCTGCGCCATTCGTTCCAATAGGCTATCGGACCAAAGGTAGTCGTCCTCTTCCCTGAACAAACCGTATTCGTTTACGCAGTCGTCTAGAAACGGCGCAAGCTTATCGGCATCTGTATGGAGTTCATGGGCCAGCGCTTTGAGGAATCCCCTCCCTTTACGGAGTAGCTGGTGATCGGATTCGTCGCGCATCAGTTCCACCAACATCCAATACCAGCCATAACCCTCCGCCCCGTATTCGGCCAACATCAAGCGTATTTTCTGGTCGTGGCAGGCGTTACTGTCATGCGAGAAATAATAAGCGTCTTTCTTCATCTCATCTTTTCTGTTTGTTCCAATATTTATTCATAAATTATAATAGAAACCGTCTTGTGTTATTTTGTCCCATTTTGGTCTTTTTTTCCAAAACCAAGGCGTTTCAGATCATTAAATACCGTGCGTCTGCTTACTCCATAGCGTTCTTGGCAACTCATCACCAAGCCTTCCAACTTCTCTCCTTTGGCCATAACCATGGGATATGTCAGCGTCAAATACTTTCGTCTGAGAACCCTTCTTGTTTGTGTGTCTATCATTTTTAGCTGTTTTATTAGGTTAATTACTAAGCATAATATCTATGTAATAATATTTACTCCCAAATAAAACTTAGTGCAAACTTTCACTTCGTAGTATTAGCTAAATTTTGTAGATGTAAAACAAGGGGCTATGTTTGTTTCGAAGCAAGGGCTAAGGCTTGTCAGGGAAGGCGTATAAGCGGTCTGCGCATAGCGGGACCCGCAAGAATAGGGAGGATTGCCATGCAAGAAAAAAAGGAAACTTAAACATGTTTAATCTCAAAAAAATAATGGATGATTCACGAAAGCAAATACGCTCTATGGGGGATGGCCATGGCTTTAATCAAAACATGGGTTCTACCCTTTTGGGAAACGGTAGGTACGCTGGTATGGGAAGGTCTTTCGATGGGCTTTGCCGGAGCCGTAGGCGGTTACCTGTTTTCCCTGATCAAGAAAAAATTCCTAATGAAAAACACGGGAGTTGAAAAGTAAACTAAGGGCCAAAACGCCCGAATTATTCACCTAATAAAAACAATAACTATGTCAGATTACAGAACAACACTTATCGAAAAGTACCAGAACGAATTGCAAAGCAAGCAAGCCTCCTTGGCTGACATCACGGCCTTGTTGCCGGACTTTGACAACCTGCTTAACTCTTCGCAGTATGCCTTGAAAGAGAAAAAGCGCCTGATGGACCGTAAAGCGAAACTGGAAGTGGACGTAGCGCAACTGAACACCCTTTTGCAAGATATGCAAAACGAGGTGGATGATTCCACGCCTATTTCATAAGGCTTGGTAGGAAAAAGTATCGTTTGTATTTTTTTGTTAATTCGTTATTTAAGAAAAACCGCTCTCTGTTATGGGGAGCGGTTATTTTTTTGAGTGAGGTAACTGTCCAAGACTAATAAATAACCGTAGTGTTGGGCTCAATTGTACTGGTCCTTCAAGGTTCTTTATATACAAATCAAAATATTCAACACACACCCAATTGCTTTCACAAAAAGAAAAGCCGGCCGTTGTGGGGCTCCGGCCTCGTAACTTACCTTATGAAAATGCTCAAGAGCCTTACTAACCTATACGGGTTTGGTTTATTTCCCCCTCTTCGCCACAGCCTGTTTTAAATGTTCGTAATCTTTGATCATATCGGCGCTCCATTGCGTGGTCTCTTCCATAAGTATCTGCTGGTTACGGTGGTCCGTATCATGAAAAATATCCAATAACTCTTGGACTAAACGTTCGGGCGCTACGCTGGTGTCCACCATTTTTTGCTGTATACGGTGTCTCATACGCATCAGCTCGGCGTCCAGCTTTTGTTTGGCCGTCATATACCGTATCCAGCCTTTCGAAAAACCGAATACATTGTCAAACAGCAAGGCCGCGCTGGCGAACGCGAAACACACGTAGCCCAAAGTATAGCCCATACCCTTCTCCGGTGTAGCTATGGTGACTCCAAGATGTTCGGCCACGTCCGACAGCAAAGGACTAAGCACCGCCAAACCAACAAGTATAACCGCCAGATTCTTTACCGCTTTCGTTTTTAGCCGATGCGTTCGGCTACGCTTATAATACCAATCAAGCTCCTTACGCCAGCGGTCCATCAGTTCCCTATAAGTCTCGAAGATATAATCTTTCTCGTGTTCGGGTAACCTGTCGGCGTTCCATATTTTTTCAAAAAGGTGCGGTGTGTTTTTCATTGGACAGATATTCTGACTAGATCGTTTTTGCCTATGGGTTATAGTTATTCTTAAATATAATGTTAATTATAGTATTATTTCAGTTTCAGTATTTCAAGTCTTGGGTTGCTTTCTATTGCTTATCCGTCTAACTAAGACCTATTGCATAGGTAGCTAATGATTTAATGATTTTTTTGAGATCTATACTACAGATATAGTGTATAGGATATTAAAAAAACAGCCTAAATTTGAACGATAAATATATTTTGAAAAAAAATAATCTAAATTTTTATAGTTAAAAAATAGGATTGATTTGCATACAAATTACGTGATTCCTACAATCTAACACACAATGATAGCCCAAAATACTTGTAACGGATTCTTTTACAGTTGTTTGTGTTTTTCTTGTCATGTCCTGATTTATACATTTTTTATAGTGCGAAAAGAAATAGGTTTGCAGCTCAATATCTTACAAGGTGTAACTATTTGAACTAACAAAACTATAGTATTAATTATGAGGAGGCATTTCTTGTTTGCAATCTGCGTTATCGCAATGATGTTAATTGTGGAGTCATGTAAGGAGTACGATGATGAGATTACTCTACCGACGTTAATTCACATTGGCCTAGAAAGCGAAGAAGTTGTTATTAAGTTACAAGATACAATTACCATCGCTCCAAAGTTTAAATCGGAATCTGGATATAAGATCGAATGGACCGAAAACGAAAAAATAATCGGAACCTCTGATTCTCTAGTCTATATAGCTAAAACAGTTGGACGCCATAAGGTTAATTTTAGACTAGAAAATGATGGGGGGCATATTTCTCAAAACTATACCATTGATGTAAAACTACCTGCGCCTAAGATAACTGATATAGGTGTGGAAAAGGCTGAATTCAATCTTAAATTAGGAACGTCGAAAGTTATAAAGCCATTATTTACTCCAAGTACAGATTATAAGTGTAGTTGGTTGCTTGGAGAAAAAATCGTTTCAGAGGAAGACTCACTTACTTTTCAGGCTGATAAAATTGGACATTATGAGATCAAATTTTCAGTGACTAACAGCTCAGGTAGCGCAAGCCAGCGATATGAAATAGATGTTAAAGAAGATATTATTAAGCCTAGGCTATTAGAATCTGGAATGGTTAATAATCAGGTGGAAATACTCGTAGGTAAAACTTTGTCAGTCATCCCTAAGTTTGAATCCAAATATGATTATGAAATATGCTGGAAATTAGATGATAAAGAAATCTCGACCAAGGACGCCTTAAGTTATGTTATTCCTAGCTCTCTTAGTGAAGGGGTACATAAACTGAGTTTCACTTTAATTGATAGAGCAGGTAAAATAACTCAGGATTATAGCATAAATGTTATTCATTTGCCCGTCATTACAGGCCTTGAAGATACATATAACATTGCTTTGGGGGATGATAATTCTCAGCTCCTAGAAGCAACGGTTGATGATAAAGGGCTAAACTGTATTTATGAATGGCAACGAGATGGTAATGTGATAGGTACAGGTAAAGCTATTAGTTTTCATAGCCAAACTGAACAGGAGTACACTGTAAAATTCATAGTCAAGACTGATTATGGAAATGTTGAAAAAGAGATTAAGTTAATATTTAAACAACCAGTAAAGCCTAGCTTTTCTTTCGGTGATGAAAAGATCCCAGAACATGAACTTATGGATCCAAAGGGGTATGGTACTGATTTGCCATTTCGCTTTGCTATTGATATCGATAATGAAGATGAGCTAGATGATGTTAATATAGAGTGGTTTGTTGATGGCGTGCAAAACTCGGAGTTTAAGGACAAGTTTATAAACGTGATATTTAATACTCCTGGAGAGCATAAAGTAAAAGTAAGGGTGACTAATCGGGGGCAATATCGTGAAATGACAAGAACTATGGATGTTCTCGAGATAAATAGTTATAGCGAAAAAGCAGGCCTTATATTATACCGAGGAAAAGATTCCTCTAGCTTGACCTGGATTAAAGAAGACCGGAAAAAGAAAAGGTTTTACAGGAGATCAAATATAACTCATAACCCACAAAATGGAGGTTTACCAGCTGGGGCGTTTTCTTTGACTGAGCATGGAAATAAGTTATACGTTGTATCAAGTCAAGAGATTACGGTACTTAATAAACCCGATTTGAGTATAGACAAAAGAATAACGTCCCCTGACGGCACTTATGCCTTAAAACATTTTTTGACATTTGATGGAGTAACAGGTTTTGTTAAGAGTAAGAATGGAATCCATGTAGTGGACATTTCTGGTAGTAGCATTGAAAGAAATGCGATATCGGGAACAGAATGTAGAGAGACCATAAATGACATCCAATACAACAATGTTAAGATGATAAAATCTGGCGGGAAAATTTTTGCCACAAAAAATGATATCATCATGATCATAGATCCTATTAAGAAGGCTGTTATCAGCGAAGGAAAAATATACTGGGGATCCCATGGCAGATACATATCAGGGATTACGAGAGAAAATGATGACAGTATATGGTTGGCATTTACAAAGGGTGATGCGGACGGAAATTATGCGACTCTTATTAATGTGAATTCTGCCCTAGAGGAGATAAGCTCCGTGTCTATTGACAGACAGTATACTCTTTGTGGTGATGAAAGAAAAATGAACTTTGTTAGTTGTAATCTATTATATGCTAATGGTTCACTAGTCTTCCGAGGAAGTGAGAAAACAGCACTGAAATGGGTGATTGGGGAAAAGACAGGTGGTATTGCTGCCCATAAAACGCTAAAGGACTTCAGCTCTAGCCCTTGGAATATGACAAGTTCTGCGATGCCTGCTGTACACCCCGAAACAGGCGAGATTTATCTCCCTCATTTAAGTAGGTATATTTCTACTTTCAGCGATCAAGGCGATTTTGAATGGTATGCAGACAAATCTTCGGACAATAAAGCTGCTGGTATTTACTTTATTGGATTTTAGAATCCCGTTTAATGGATGGGGAATTATAGTGGCTACTAAATACAGTAGCCACTTTTGTAAATCCTTTCACTACTATGATTGACTTTTATGGGTGTGGAAAAAGTAATGCCAAATGGTATTCAGAATAACCTCCATATAATGTTCAAACCATATCATTTGCGATTCGTAATGCTGAAGAAATGAAAAAAGAAACAATAGAAGAACGAAAACCTGTTTGGATTGCCCTTTCTGAATTTTACTTAGTTGATATTGAGCTCCAAGATTCAGATTTTTTGCGTATTGCCTTTTCAATAATAAAAAGCCCATATACTTTGGATAGAGTAAAGAAAATCAACAAATATGAGTTGTTTCCTGTGTTACGATCAAACTTGTATTCTGTAACAGGAGAGTGGTTAGAGTTTGATCAAAAATGGTTAATAGACAGTATTATAGCCTCTCTGACTAAGAGAAATGTGATTAGACAGATTGGAATTGAGAGTTTATTCCCAATTTTTAATCGTATACAAAAAAACTATTGGGAAAGACTTGAAGGCGCCTATTACGAATTAAAACAGGGGGAATAATTAATTTCCTGCCCCAGTTTGGAGATCGATAAAATTTTCGTAGTGTATTCTGTATAATACCCCTGAATTTTCGGACCAGTGTCTTAGTTTAAAAATCACTAAATTATGGGCATGAAAACGAGAACGACACGCAGAAAATTCAGCGCCAAATTCAAGGCGGAAGTAGCGATCGAAGCACTGAAGGAAAGAGAAACCACCCAAGAACTCTGCAGACGGTACGATCTTCACGCCACCCAGATTTCACAATGGAAAAATGAGTTTCTGCAGCGCTCGTCCAGCGTTTTTGAGGGTGGCAAAGATAGAAAAGAACACGAGAAAACGGAGAAGGCGACAGACCAACTGTACAGTAAAATAGGAAAGCTTGAGATGGAAAACGACTTCCTAAAAAAAAGCTTAAAGAAGTTGGGGCGTCTATAGATTTGCGTCTCCTTGTCGACCCCGGGGATAAGCTGAGCATTCGCCGTCAGTGCGACTGTCTGGAGCTTTACCGTTCGTCATACTACTACAGCCCAAAGGGGGAAAACGCGGAAAACTTGGAGTTGATGCGCCTTATGGACCGGCACATGATCGACGAACCCACGGCGGGAGTTTTGCGCATGAGATCAGCCTTGCGTGACCAAGGATTCAACCCTTCCTATGAAAGGGTTAGGCGCTTGATGCGCAAAGCGAATCTCTACCCTATTTACCCGAAAAAGAATCTGAGCAAGCCCGGAGAGGCAAAATACGTTTACCCGTATCTGCTTAAGGAAAAGAAAGTTGTCAGGAAAAACCAGGTCTGGTCGATAGACATCACTTATATAGCCATGGCTAGCGGTTTCATGTATATGACGGCGATTATCGACGTCTACAGCAGGTACATAGTGGGTTGGGGTTTGAGCAATACGCTTGAGGCCGCGGCGTCTTTAAAAGTGGTGCGTGAGGCCGTTGAGATTCACGGTAAACCGGAAATACTCAACAGTGACCAAGGTTCCCAGTTCACTTGCGGGGAATACGTGAACTATCTCAAGAAAGAGGGAATAAACATCAGTATGGACGCCAAAGGCCGAGCCTTGGACAACATTTACATCGAACGCTTTTGGAGAACGCTAAAAAGGGACCATATTTACCTGAATCCGGCCGACAACGGTTTAAAGTTGTATTTGGGGATAGAGAAATGGTTGCGACGCTACCACAACAGGGATCACCAAGGAATCGAGAACCTGAAGCCGGAAAATGTTTTTAGCGGAGCGTCAAAAGCGAAAGCCACCGCGTATGCCCATGCAAATATTGATAAGTCCAAGAAAAAACAGAATGTGAAAGGACTTATCAACATTCACACGGGCTCGACGATAGCGACAACCGTTTAAAATTTACTTAAAAATCGACTTTACTGGTCCTAAGAATCGAGGGTACTATACTGTATTTATCTAACTCTTTCTTAGATTAAAGATGTAATATGATGTCTTGAAAAGAGAAACAGCTTTGTTACGATACTTTTAATAAAGACATTTGAAATTCAAAAACACTTGATCACGCTTTGTAACGCCATAGGATATATTCTGATGAGTTTATATGGATATGCCCATTTTATCCTTATGCGATAAATATCTATGTCTAGTGTTTGTGTTTGCGAAATGTAATAGACCGAATATCTTATTTTCTAGGTTTATCTAGAAAAGGTGATAATCTCCTATATTATGAATAAAATAATCAAAGGTGTTGAAGATGATACTCTCTCATATTATGAGCTAAAATCGCATAATGATTTTTCATTTCTCTATGAAAATATCTACGTAATGAAAAATAAAACTCAGTTTATTAAACAGTTGAAACTATTTCCAGATCCATATATTTATGTAAAGATATTTTTTCAGGGTGAAAGAATAGTATCTACTATTATTCAAGGTGTGTTTCAAAACGAAAGAGTTGTAAACCTCCCCGCACAATCAACAGTTGTATCAATTCGGTTTTCACCTTTGTGTGTTGATCTATTGATGAAACAAAACTTAGATTTTACTGTAAACAGTTTTTGCCCTATTGACATACGAGATATAGGTCTGAATGAAGATTCAATTTCATCTAATCTGAATAATTACAATAAATTGGCAAATATTATTGAAATGGATTTGCTCAAGTCCATTGACTTGTCAAAAAAAGACAATGTATTTTATGTTTTTGATAATATTATAAAATGGAAAGGCGGAATAAAATTAAGAGATTTATCCTCAACACTTAATATTAATAGGGATAATATTTACAGAATGGCGAAGCAACGAATAGGAATTAGCATGAAGGACTATTGTAAGACATATAGGTTTTACAATAACTTAAAAAACTTAAAGAACAAATTTATGTATCATGATTATTATGATACGTCAGATTTGAATAAGAATATTAAATCTTATACAAACCTTACTCCTAGACAGATAATTGATAAGAATACTGTTGATTATCTCCAGTTGTTTTTCTTTAAAAATCGTATTTTATATAGACCGACATTTGAATCTTTTCGGTAGCCCTATTGGAATATCAACAATTGATTGAAGAAAAACTTTGGTTCGGAAACAATCCGGATGATCCTATTAAAACGCAACAGGTTTTCTAACCCTCCTATTTTGAAAGGGGGTTAAACTTTGGAAAAAGAAAACGGATAGTTTTGGAGGAAAGTAAAGGTCTAAAAAGTGGGTGTGGCGCAACTGAACCCCCTCTTGTAAGACATGCAAAACGAGGTGGAAGATTCCGCGCCAATAGCTTAAGTTAAATTCCGTTTCTGGTTTACATTGTCACCCTCCCTGAAAAGAGAATAGTTATTTTTTGTCTCAATCTATTATTGTGCTGTATGTGTTTTATTATATATAAAATATTTTATTTTATATTTTTGAGTATTTGTTTAATTTTTTGCGTTAAAAAATATATAGCATTGCGTGAATATTTTTATTTGATATATATTGCGGTTAATAATTTTTACTATGCCTGACATTAGGTTATTCTTTTTTTGAAAACATCTGATCATCACCTTTTTACATATTTATGAGACTGATCTTTTTATTTGTTTTGTTATGGATCTCTTCTGAGGCATTCTCCCAAACCGCAACTCACTATTCTTTTGGCGATAAAGCTAAAGAGCGACAAATTGAAAAAATGTGGGAAGACGCATTGAACAAGGGAATAGGTCGAATGTCTGGTAAGTTTAAAAGACAAAAACAAAAAATATACATATCTCAATTAGAACGGTTTAATGAGAATCTAAAAGACAGTGTTTTTATTTTCAATGCCGACTTGCATACATACGTAAGCAATGTTTGTGAGAAAATATTTCACAATAACCCGGGGCTGAAACCAGCAAACTTCGATATATATTTCAACACCAGTATCTTTCCAAATGCTACGGCTTATGGTAACGGGTGTATCGTGATTAATCTTGGGCTTTTTGAGTTGCTGGAGAGTGAAGATGAGCTTGCTTTTGTGCTGTGTCATGAGTTAGCTCATGAATCATTACGGCATACCGAGAAAGGGATTGACAATAGAATTAAAACACTGAATTCCGAAGAGTTAAAAGAGAAGATCGCAAATGCGAAGATGGCAGAAGAAAGCTTACGGAACACTAGATTAAATTTACTGCAAGATTTAGCGTTTAATTTTTCAAAACGTTCCAGAGAAGTGGAATTGGAAGCGGACGCTAAAGGAAAAGAGTATTTTTCGAAAACAAAATACAGTGAATCCGCATGCGTTACCGCATTGGAAAAATTAGGAGCCTTGGAAGAACTGGTGCTCAATAGACGGGAGGATTGGGAGGGTTTATTTAACCGTAATGGATACACTTTTAGTTTCTCACTCTTACAGAAAGACGAATCGCTTTTTGATTCGGATGAGGTGATTGATGATTTTAATTGGAAAGTGGATTCTCTAAGAACTCATCCACATATCAAGGAAAGGGTCGAGAAATTAGGTAAGGTGAATAAAGAGTGGTCCTCTCCAATTTCAGACTTATATGCCCGAAAAAAACGTTTGGCTTACCAATTGGCCTTGTCCGCAAGCATGGACAAAAAAGAATATGATTTCGCTTTTTACCTGGCTTCAATAAAGCTTCAACAGGACGAGGATGCCAAAGTGTATTATCAGGCCCTTGACGATGTCTTTCAGAAAATCGAATTCCATAAACGCAGCCGAACTTTAGGCTTGCATATCCCGCAACCCAACCACTTGAGAAATGAAGTGCATATTGATGAGGTTCGCAGGCTACTTTATAATGTTGGTCTTACGGAATTACAACGTTTGCGAAGGGTAGTGTCAAACCAAGAAGAACATACTAACTAGTTGATCTATTAGGATCTATTTTTTTATAAAACAATTTGAAAGCATGTTTAGGCTAAAAAACTTTTGTGCGACTTTATTCGCTCTATTTATTGTTATTCAGGCGAACGCACAGACAAAGGTACTCAGTGGACTTTCGGAGACGGATTTGAAGTTCTCTGGAGTGATGAGGGATAGTAATAATGACGTTGACGGTTATTACTATCTCTCGGAAGTTGGGAAATTAAAGAAAGGAAAGAGGGAATACCTGATTCGATTTTTGGATAAGAACCTCAACGAAGTAGCGTCGAAAACTTATATAGACCATAAAGGTGTAACACTGTTAAAAGGGGTTTTTAATAAGAAGCAGATAACCTTAATGATCTACGATCCCAAGTTACAGAAGATGAAGCTTATCGGGTATGATCGAAAGGGTAAAGAATTGTCCCCGATGATGTTTGAGTTCAAGAAAAACGATTTCGTACTTTATCAAAAAATGGCAGCAAAAGGGGCTGTTATGAATCTTTACCCAGTAGACAACGAAGGTGTTTTGGTACAGTATAGTAGGGTTTACTGAAAAAGCCCAGAGGGCTACCCAGCTAGGATATTTTGCCAGACAGTCTTTTCCTGTTTCTTTTCGCCGTCTTGAAGCCATATCCCGTATTTCCAGCTCAAGAAAACAAGGTCAAAAAAGATTTCGCTCTGAAATCTTTTCAAGTTGGCCACGAAGAAAATGCAGGCGATCCATGAAAGCGAAGTGTCCGCTCTCCTTGCCTGTATTTTGTCCAATCCGAGTCCCCGTTTCACTTCCCCGAATTTTCCTTCCGCCCTGCTTCGGTGCCGTTGGTGAAGCGCCCGGTTTTCCTTGCGTTCCCTGATTTTTTCGGGACTTGAGGGAGGCCTTCCCAACGGGGAGCCCACGAATTCCACACCCGCGCCGGACATGGTCTGCCGGGCGTTCCTGTTTCCGTAAATCTTGTCCCCGACGAATTTGCCGAGCTTCATTTCCGGGTTTCTCTCCCCGAAACTGTCGATGTGCCCGCGGATCACTTCCGCGTCACCCTCGTAGTAAGCGTCCCATTGCGCCTTGTCCAGATAGGAATAGCCTTCGTGAAGGCTTACGGACAATTTGGCGCCGAACTCGGTGTCGCTTCCGTTTTTGCCCCGGACTATCGGCCGGACATGGGGCTGGAAGACGTTCACGATGCGGCCGTCCACCCTGTTGGCACCGGTCTCCAGCATGAGCGACTGTTGCCTGGCGATTTCGTGAAGCACCATCAGAATCTTCAAAAACCTGCTTTTTAGGCGTATAACGCCCTTGTTGGCCTCTATGAGGCTGTCGATATGCCGTAGGTTCCGTTCCAGATAATTCAGCTGTCGGCGTGCGCACACGCGCCAGAATTCGGCTCCTTTCCTCTTTTTTCTCGTCGCCCCGACATATTCCCTATGGGCTTTATCCCGGTAAGTCCGGGGCTTTTTGGATAAACCGGAATCCCTGGCGACGGGCCAAAGGAGGTCGATGATTTTCTCCGACTGCACCCTCGCCGTAGCCAACAGCCCAAGGTCCGTGGGGTATGGAATCTCTTGCGGCGCCACCGTCGCGTCGCAGGAGACAACCCGCTTGTCATCTTCGGCGTCCCCGGAATGCCCGTCTTTGGACCCTTCATCCCGATCGCCCTCCGCAATACGGATCCCCTCGTGTTGCAAAAGCGAACTCATCCTGTTAAAATCCCCGTACCCGAGCCGCTTGCGGACCGTCGTGAACAGCGAAGGGTCAAAGGCCTTTTCCGTGGTGAACGAGCCGAGTCCCACGAAATACTGGAGATACGGATTTTCTTTGATTTGTTCTATCGCCTCGGCGTCCGAAACGTTCAGCTTATGCTTCACGATCAGCGCGCCGATGACCAGCCGGGCCGGTTTGCACGGACTGCCCTTGCCCGTCGACATTTTCGATTCGTAGACCAAACCCAATTCCGCCCAGGGGATGGAGTTGGCCAACTTCACCCATCTGTTTTCCGGGTTAAGGCGCCCTATTTCCGGGTCCAAAAAACCTTCTATACTCAATTGCGAGGAACTTGTCTTGATCATAGGTGCAAGGGAAAAAATGCTCTCAGTCCTTTCTAAGGCCAATTTACGAATATTCCCTGTGCTTTGGAAAGGGGAACAAGCTACCTAATCCACTGATAATCTTGTGGTTTTTACTTTTTCAGTAAACCCTATTTAACTCCCTGTTTACAGTTCTTTTATGTGCTATTTTTGTATCCTTTCAAAAGTGCTCACAAACACTATCGCTTGAGTTTTTCAATGAAAAAGTAACTAAAGCGCCTTTGGAGTACGACTGTTCTAACATTCAGAAGCTAACCGACCTTATGTCTTTCCTCAATTTTGATGCGGGCAAAACAACGTTCTTGCGAAGAAAAGTATTTAGGTTGGGAATTAGGGTATCGTACTCCAAAATATATAAAGCGGTATTGTTCTTTATCCCAATGTCATTTTCATTCTTTTTTGAATACTGAATGGCATAGTTGTGATCGCCTAGAGATGTTATTTTGTACGGTTTCCATTTACGGATATTGCCAGATAATTTATGGCGAGTGGAGACTGTTGGTTTTGTGATATTGCTTATACAGTAAAAAGTGGAGTCCGTATCGAAAATCAATGCGCCTCTGCCTATTCTTTCAAATTGAAATAATTCGTCGAGAATCAGGTTTACTTCGCTTGGCGGGGATACCGGGTCTTTAAAATAAAAATGATACTGATCGTTTTGGATAAAATAGCTTATGCCTTGGGTAGAAGGCGATTCAGGCCTTTGCTGTTTGGTATTGATTAGTTTAGTCAGCAAGGGACTGTTTTCATTGTTTAGCGCAATATTTTCGATATGTACGGTTCTGAATTCTTTATCGTTTTTGAATTCGTTGGCCAAGTATTCCAGTAGCTTTAGTGTGGTGTGGATTTTGAACTTCCGGGCGTTTTGGTTTAGAGTAATCTTATGGTTGACGCTCGCTGATATATTGGAATCTCGGGAGCCTGTATAATCATGATCAAAGAATAGCGATACCGAATCCCGGACTCCCATTTCCGATAATAGCGTATTTGCCAGATTCGTTATGATCTCTACCTTTTTCAGCTCTTCATACTCATATCCAGTCTTTATGGTAGACGTAACGGAGCCGGAACGGTACGTTCTGAAAAAATCTTTATGCGCAAAAGAAGTGTTCAAGGAAATAATCCCGAAGATGGCTGTTAATAGAGCCTTTTTCATCATAAAAAATAAGTTTTTGAATTCAGTTCATACACTGACTGACGGCTTTAGTTTTGACTTAAAATAATGAGGCTAAGGCTTAATCAAATAGGTTTGCATATAGGTCAATCAACTTATTCTAAGTATGAAAACTATTTTCCTATGCCTCAAGTGTATGTACTGTTGCGTAAGACCTTATACTCAAAAGAACAGCTTTAATTAGTGTTTTCTCACTTCACGTCTTTTAAAGAAGCCAAATTCTAAATGCTCATTAGACCAGGAATTACGTTGCTTCATAACGCTGACACCTCCCCTATTTTTAGCTTGGATTGTACTGAAAATTATAGCGTTATAACTTTCAGCGACTTCTAACAGTTTTCTGATTGGCACACCAATTAGCCCGCGGAAGGTCGATGTTTAAGCGAAGGAGGAAGAAGAAAAAGGAACGGGAAGAGGCTCCAAAAATGCCTTCGGATCCCTTGAAAAGAAAGTTCGGTGATCCGAGTGTTCTTTTGGGGAGAAGAACGTCCGTTTCCCTAACATCTATTCCCGAACAGATATCGCCCGGACAGTCGGGGAGCGCGTCTGCGGCTACATCCGCTACAGTGACGCCTGTGCCCAGCCCGTGGGTATCACAAGAGAATTTAGACGAGGAACCGGGAAGAAGGCACCGCCCTCTTCGCCGTACTGATATTGACCCGATAAGCATATCCACGGACAAACTAGACCAGAGAAGGTCCAGTACTCCGAGTCTGGTCAGCACTCCGCGGGTACCTTTTTTTCATGAAGGTAGTTTTCTGGACTCACCTACACGTAGGCATTCAACAGGCACTGAAAGAGGTCCCGTTGACAGCGCATTTTACAGAGCGATGCAAGATACGGAAGCTGAGTTGTATGCGGCTTCGGAGAAAATGGCCACAATGGGTTATACTGCCGTAGGTGCCAATATCTCTGGAGCAGAAGAGCGCCCTGGTCCAATGAAAGAGGGGATTGATTGGCCACATCCGTTCCGTTTTGCGCTAAGGCCAAGAAAAGGTGAAGGTGAATCGGCTTTGGAACTTATCAAACATAGAGCTCCGGTGCCAACTGACAACCTCTACGGCGAGAAAAGGACTACTTACCATGAGCCGATACTGCCCGCCCGGTGGGAGAAAAAGCTGAAAAAGAAAAGGGCCCTTACCCAAAAACCTAGCGTAGAAGGCAAAGGATTGGCATGGAGACAACATTATAAACACGGACAGTCGCTAAAAAGAAGTTTGTCAACAAAGCGCAGGCTTTCCGAGCGCTTGAGCGGGAGTCCTCCGCGTCATAAAACCAGTCCTCCCCGGAGTGGCACAAGGGCTCATTCCAGATCTTCTTGGGTTAGGTTCAGCGAATCGTCGAGTTCTCCATCACCTTTGGGAAAGGCTACGTTTAACGTGGGATCTTCCGTTAATTATAATGGAAGCCCCGGAGACATATCTTTTTTGTCACCTGATTCTCCAAAGCTCTCAATGTCTCCGGGAACATCTTGGGAAGCGCCGGCAAGAGTGTTTTCGCCAACCAGTACTGTAAAGGCGAAACCGGCAAGCGTTACGATGGGATTTACACCTGATCCGTTGCGCAGGTCGCACAGTGATTTGTCACTTGGGGCAAGAGAAAGCCTGAGCGATGTAAGCCTTGCGGGGTCGGAAGTCCCGTTATTGGGCAGGATGCTTTCCAATATGTCATTGGCGTCTCCCACCAGCAAAGTGTTTATCCCTTCGATGTCCATGGCCGAGGTAAAGGAAAGGGGGTTGTTGGAAGATAGAAATACTGGTGAGAAGAGGGCCTTGACAAATATGCTTAGCGTGGATTCCGAGTCGGGTGAACTGCCAAAAGCGGCCCGTGAAGCCTATGGTGAGTTTTTGGGTAATATGGCTTCCCGGACAGAGCAGTTCGGATGGTCCGAGGATATTAGTTCGGGAGGAGAAGCCACTTTGCATGGGCTGGACCTGTTTGCCCAAATTCTTGCGGCAAAATCCAGTTTTCAAAATTTCAATACCGCAAGCATACGGCAATTTACCGATTCGTTTATTGTCGCCGGGTCAAGCGCCAGTAGCGTTGTGGCAGCAGGTAGCTCCGTGGCGTCGTCTCTTAGTCACGGTGAGGCGGAGGTGATAACATCGGGAATCAGCGGAGCGGCGACGGCTTTCGGAAAAATCGCTGACGGAATAAAGGACCTTATCGGGGTTATTCATTCGGTAAAAGAATCGGGTTTCGGAGATTTCAGGCATGAGCGCGAAGAAGAGGACACGCTCAATTTGGCTTATGCGCAGGATTTCATTCAAAAGGGAATGGACCTGACGCGACAGATGATGAGCGCCGCCAAGAACCTGGCCTCTGCTTCCAAAGAAGTTATGAGTCTTTTTGGTACGGCCACATCGGCTCTGGGCAAAGTGGTCCCCGGTTTGGGGATAGCCGTCCATACATTGGATATTGCGGGGAGGGTGATGTTCACTTCGGCAAGTATCAGGTCATATTGCGAGATGGGTGAGATCAAGTTGAGGATGAAAGACGCCTTTCGGGACGATATTCATTTGACCTCTATTGTCAACAATGATGGCAGTACGAATAGCAAGACATTAACGGAGTTGGCCTTTGAACACACGATTTTTACCGATCCGGATATTGACGAAGAAGAGGCCCAACGCTATTATTTGGTACGGGGATTAAAACAAATCAATAAGAAAAGGATAAGAAGAGAGCTTTACCGTATCGGTTTGGACTGCGCGCATATACTCGCCGATGTCTTGAAGGTAAGCGGAGCCCCGGCTCCCGCTGGATTTGCCATATCCGGATTGGCGACAGGTATGCAGGCGGCCACCGCTTTGGAGAGGGCCGGCATGCAACGTATCCATAACTGGGAAACAGGATCTGAGAAATCGATTCAGGAAAAACATAAGGCTAGAGTTAGGCAAATCGAAATAATGATTAATCTGATAAAGACATTGCAAGACGCTGACCCGGGCTATGTTCCCGATGAGATAAAAGAAGCCCAAGTAGCCGAATTACAAATATTGTTTAGGGCGGCGGGGTACCCGCTTCGGAAATTCCTGAAAGAACGCAATAACGAAAAACGGGTCAAGAAACTTTATGAGGCTTTGCGCAGGCGTGAGTAATACACGGGGTAAGATTTATCGAGTTTTAAAAATTACGCGCTACTGAAACTGTAGTCTTAATATATGATAAAACAAAGCTCGTGTGTTCTTTGTGAAATCTTTTTGCCCTTTAAAAATATTCGCTTTTACTTTCATTTTTATTATTCCGTTGAGTTTTTATGAAAACCAGTCAAATAGATTTTCTCTCTGAAAACACAGATGTTCATCTATGAGCCACGACCTGTTATTAGCTTTTGTTATTAGATTGTATTTGTTCTGATTCATGCAATTATTGACCATTTATTGATTTTTAACCGATTAAATTATTACTGTTTTTCTACACATGATATAAATTAGTTGTGTTTGTTTTTCCTTCTGATTTGAGGATACAAGGTGTATCTCTCTTTTGTAGAAGACCCTATCGCATCACAAATCAACACAATTTATCAAACGTAATTATTCAGCATGAACAGTAAATCTATTTTTAGGATTTTATCGCTAACATTGTGTCTTTTAAAAATATCCCTTTTAGGGTATGGGCAAAAGGTTGCAAAAACTCATAAAGAGGCGTTTGAAAGCCTTTTTGATAATACAGATGGCCCGCATTGGCGAGTGGCCAACGATAAGGCGACTTTGATTCAAACACTTGAGAATAACAGCACTAATCCTCGGATTGAATTAACGAAAGGGTACTTGGGCAGGGAAGCGGTTTTGGTAGACTTATCAGGTAACCGATTGAAAGGTAGTGTGCCCGAAAATTTCTTCAAATGCGATCCTGATGATTACCCAGGCGTAATATTACCTTCAGTAGTATTCAAGCTGCGAGTGCCATTTTTGGACTTGGGACATAACGAGATCGATGATATTTCTGGTGAATTAATGATGATGGGGGGGGCCAATACTCTAGAAGAAGTTTATTTAGACCATAACCGCCTAACCCATTTCAGCATGAAATCTGACAGAAAGATCGTAGCGCGCCTTGGAGGAACAGGAGGTTGGGGTATTAGGAATGTCTTGGATCTGAGCCAAAATGAGATCAGCGGGATAACTGGAAAAGATCTAATGGCTACATCTGCGGATAATATTATCGGAACAAGTATTCGGCACGTGGACGTAGCTAATAACCGGATGGACTTTAAGGCCCTTAACATTCTTGTTCAACAAGTTCTTTTTGGGGCAAATGACTCAAGGAGCCATTGGAGTGATATGTTACAATTATCTGATATCACCTATGCCCCGCAAAAAAAGCTAGGCGACAAGCGGGATGCGGTTACCTTGGATAATGGAGTGAACCACGAGTTGAGCTTCAGTTTGCGTGATGGTGGAAACAAGTATACTTGGTTATTGAACGGTAAGGCTGTTCCCGGAGCGGATGGCAAGACCCTTCCTATCCTTGACTTCGGCCCTGAGCAGGGAGGGATCTACACTTGCGCCGTTACCAATGAAGCATTGCCCGGATTAGTTATCGAAAGTGTGGATATGCCCGTGTGGGCAAAAAAAGAAGGCAACCAAGCTCCGAACTCTATTAGCCTTAGCCGTGACAAAGCGGTGGCCACTACCCCGGCCTTCAGTGTGATTGCCACGCTTTCGGGCTCAGATCCGGACGGCGACGTCTTGAGCTTTCGTTTGGTTGATGAGGAAAACCATCCTTATAACTCCAGCTTCCGAATAAAGGACGGTAACACCCTGATTTCTTCGGAAGAGCTTTTCGAACGTGATTTTTTGACGGAATATAAGATCAAGGTACAAGCGTACGACGCCTTTGGCGGAACTCTTGACAAAGTGTTTGTGATAAAAAGAGTGAATCTGCCGGAAGGGGCCAAATTGGCCAACGAGTTTTCTCTCTCTTCTTTTGATGTCTCTGAAAATGAAGACGCTGTAGTGGAAGTCGGAAGCATAGCCCTAAATTCATATTCGACTAGATGGCAGGTAGACGGCCGTACAATGAGGCGTATTGAAGAGCGTGTCGATTTGCTGGGGCAATATACCTTAAGCCTGCCTGCCGGTTTGCAGGACAATGACTGGTTCGAAGTCAAGGACGGAAAGTTGCTAACGAAAAAGACTTTTAATTATGAACAACAGAAAACACTTACCGTAAGCGTCAAGGCTACGCATAAAGACAATCCGGAGATATTCAGTACCCAACTGTTTACCGTTAGGGTTACGGACGTGAACGATGCCCCTTCCGTAGTTGCCTTGAGCAATAATGTGATCAAGGATAACGATTCGGCTGGTAAAATCGTGGGTACGTTACTGTCAAGCGACGAAGATCCGGGCGATTTGAAATTTAAGTTCTCACTGTCTCCGGGCACATCTAACGCCAGTGCCTTTACGGTACAAAACCAGTTTTTGAGAACCAGAAAGAAGCTAGAGGCGGGCTTGTATAACTTGCAGGTACGGGCCACGGACCCGCACGGGGCTTTTGTGGACCAACCGCTGAAGGTAGTGGTTTTGCAAACCGACGAAGACGGAGAAGTAAATAAAAAAGCCGCCGAGATAATGTATACGGACGATTTGTCATTGCGGGTGGGCGATCCTGCCCTTGTGCTTAAAGGCTATTCGACTTCCGACGCTAAGGTTAGCTATAGTTTGGTAGAGGGTGCCGGAGTGATCAGGATCGATGGCGCTGAGATAAAGGCCTTGGCTCCCGGAACGGCCAAAGTAAAAGCTTCAGTGGCTGAAACGGAGTTTTTTTTATCCGCCGAAAAAGTGTTTACCGTTACTGTAAATCCGAAAAATGTAAAATCAATTCCAGAGATTAAGGATTTTGATGATTTACACCTCTCCCTTTCCGATGGAAAAACCCGCTTGACCGCACACTCCAACTCAGGGGCCAAGGTGGAATATACCATAGTTTCAGGAACGGAAACACTGACATTGGATGAGCCTTATATTATTCCCAAAAAAGTAGGGACGGCAAAGATTAAAGCCACTGTTCGTGAAACGGATAACTTCGCTACGGCGAATAAAACCATTACTGTAACCATCAAATCTGATGGAACCAAAACGACACCTACCATTTATGATTGGAAAGACTTTTCGATAACGTTAGGCAGTAATGCCGTAGTGTTGGGTGCACATTCTGACTCCGACGCCAAAGTAGTGTATGAAGTTGTTTCCGGAGCAAGCCATATCCAACTTCAAGGAAATCGCGTAACGGCCAAGACCGCTGGAACGGCGACGTTAAAGGCCAGTGTGGCGTCGACAGACACTTACAGTTTCGCCGAGAAAACTGTTCAGGTTACCGTAAAGGCGGCAGGCTCGAAAACAACACCTACAATTAGCGATTGGGAAGACTTTTCGATAACGTTAGGCAGTAATGCCGTAGTGCTGGGCGCCCATTCTGACTCCGACGCCAAAGTAGTGTATGAAGTTGTTTCCGGAGCAAGCCATATCCAACTTCAAGGAAATCGCGTAACGGCCAAGACCGCCGGAACGGCGACGTTAAAGGCCAGTGTGGCATCGACAGACATTTACAGTTTCGCTGAGAAAACTGTTCAGGTTACCGTAAAGGCGGCAGGCTCGAAAACAACACCTACAATTAGCGATTGGGAAGACTTTTCGATAACGTTAGGCGGTAATACCGTAGTGCTGGGCGCCCATTCTGACTCCGACGCCAAAGTAGTGTATGAAGTTGTTTCCGGGGCAAGCCATATCCAACTTCAAGGAAATCGCGTAACGGCCAAGACCGCCGGAACGGCGACGTTAAAGGCAAGTGTAATGGAGACTGAGAAGTATAAGTCTTTTGAGAAAACAGTAACCGTGACCATTACGGAAACAGCGCAATTGAAAGAGTCCGTGATCACTAACTTCGATAATCAGATTCACCGCCTGAATGAAGGCACTTTTTCGTTGGCCGCATATACCAACTCTACAGCCAAAGTACGTTATGAAGTGATCGAAGGTATGGATCTCCTTCATATTAATGGCGCCATAGCGACTTTGATCAGTGCGGGTACCGTAAAGATAAGGGCTTATGTGGAAGCTACCGGGGAATACTCAAGCGCTGAGAAAACCGCGTCTATCCGCATCATAGCCACAGACGAAATGCTTGAGACCCAAATACTGGGCTTTGATGATTTGGAAAAGAATATGAGCGATAACGCATTTGCCTTAACGGCCTATTCGGAATCTCCGGCAAAGGTGAACTATGAAATTGTTTCGGGTGCGGAGGTAGTGTCGTTAGATGGAATTACCATAACGCCACTGACTCCTGGCCTAGCTTCCGTACGCGCCTTTGTGGATGCCACCGACAATTACGAAGCGGTGGAGAAAACAATTGTGATACGGATCAATACCGTAACAGCCATCGGTTCCTCCGGAAAGCGGATGTGCTTATACCCTAACCCGGTAAGCGAAGTTTTGCAAATTAAAACTGCCCATGTAGACGAAAAAGCGGAAGTCACTGTATTCGACCAAAACGGTAAGGTTTTGCTTAAGGAAAATCTGTCCGTACAGGGCGACGCTTATAGATTAAATGTTACCGAGCTCCATCCCGGAATATACCGTATAGTGCTTCGAACAGAAAAAGAAGTGATTACCGGGACAATAAGTAAGAAATAAGAATGTTTAATACGCTATGCGGTCATATATGGCCGTATAGTGTTACTTTTTTGTCACAAGCCCAACCTTCGGTTTTCTATCACCGCTATAGGTCAATTACTTCTGGAGATGTTCCGAGAAACATTCGCCAGAATAAAATTTATAACCTTGCAGAACGTAACGAATTCGTAAACTGAAAAACATTTCCTGAACGACGGATAAATCCAATTCATAGAAATTGGTATTAGGTTCAGAGTTTTCAAAAGCTGTTTAACAGCTAACATTTTCAGGTCTTTTTCTCCATTGATTTGTTCTTGTATAGCTTTGCGTAATCGCCTTTTCTTCGTTGTTTTCGAAACGCTTATTCTTCTCAGATGGAAATCATCTTTACTCAATTCGTCCAACAGGAAACGTATGACTTTTGAGATTTGCTTTTCCACCGCTTTAGTGCTTATATCCAAGTCATCTGCGATTTCACGGTATTTCATTTTTAGGGAACGACTCATCTCGAATATTTCTCGGCTTTTGGGCGGTAACCGTAGGAGTAAACGTTCTAATATTTCTGTGGCATCCTCTTCGGCATAATGCTCATCCGGCATACTGATATTCCATGCGTAGTTTTCGATATCCGTTTGTTTGGCATTGCGTTTTATTATGTCCATAGATTTATTCCGGATTATTCCGAATAAGTATGATTTAGGGCTTGAGTTTATTTTTAATCGTTGTTCCCATAAACATACGAAGGCTTCCTGTACGACATCTTCGGCTGTGGACGGACAACGCAAAAACCGCAAAGCGTAAAGGCAGGACGGTAAATAATGTAGATCAAAAAGCTTCTTGTATTGGTCTGGTGTCATTTAGAGTAAAGGATTGTTTAATAGAAATTGGAGAAAACAATTAATTAACCTCAGGGAATTATGATGCAATAATTTCAAAATGATTAAATGTATGGACAATTAGCTGTATATATAAGACGTTAGAAAAGGTTAATCCCTCTATTCGTTTAAGGATTTAGGGTTCTTTTTTTTGGTTACAAAAAATCAGGTTTACGCAATCCGACGCTTTTGGTAGTCTCTAGAAGTGCGCGACTGGATAAAAGTCGGATTCTATTTTAGATAATGCCCATATTGTAGCAGGCTTTGAGTTATACAGGCCTGATATTGCTATTTAACTTTAAATAGTAAAAGAAGGCTTCTTGCGGAAGCCTTCTAAAATGGATGCAATAGCTATAAGCTATTTGCGATGTTACCTAACTAAGAGATTTAATATTCGGGATTTTGGGTTAGGTTTTCATTTAAGTCTATTTCCGCTTGAGGAATTGGAAATAGATAGTGTCTGTTTGGATCGAACTTCATAGTTGAAAGTACTCTGGCAAAGCTCTTTTTGCCTGAACCTTCATCTCCCTCTTCCCAGTCTTTAAACTGTGGCAAGCCGGTTTGGGGATCGATCGTTGGTGTTTCCGCCCAGAACCATAAGCCTTTGTTTACGATAAGATCAATCAATTTTCCTTCGATATCTTCGGGCTTAGCATCTGTACTTGGGTTCGGAATTGCGTATAGTGGCGCTAAGTTATATCCGTTGAAGGCATGTTCGGCCAATCGCCAACGAATCAGGTCCATATATCGTTGCCCTTCCAGAGCAAGCTCAACCCTACGTTCGTTTCTTAGGATTTTCCGGAGTTCATCACGGTCGTTTGAAGTAATTTCCGGAAACGGAATTCCCGTCCCTCTATAAGCTCGTTCACGAATCAGGTTGATCGCCCATCGCGCTTGTCCCAGATCTCCGTTGCTCAATTCTATTTGGGCTTCGGCATAAGTTAAAAGCACTTCCGCATACCGGTGAATCATTTGGTCTTGGTCGGACCGAAGATCATCATACCATTCCTCGTCTATTCCTTTGGCTTTCAACAAGGCGTTATAGGGGGCGTGGGTCTGACGTCCCCTACTGTCATGATTAAAAATCATTTGCCCGGTATTATGATTCATTACCCATAATGCTTGCGGGTGCGGGTTATAGTCGATACCGTTGAAATTAACACCCGAAGAGGCTGTTAACTGATCTGAGGCGGTTTGTTTTCCAAATGGGACAATGGTAGCCTTGAGTCTAGGATCTCGATCCTGAAAAGGGTTTCTAGGGTCAAATAAAGGAGACTCATCGATCATCTTGCCGTCTATGCATTCGTATGTGGCCAATAGATCCCAAGTAGGGTTTGTACCTCCATAGCCGGAAGGTACGCAACGAGGTATCCACCAGTTTGTACTGAAATTCCTGTTCAGTTCATTTGATCTTGGGTAAGAGATAATAATCTCGGGACTGTGTTTGGTTTTTGAGAAAAACAAGTCGGCATAGTCGTCATGCAAAGAATATTTGCCCAAGTCAATACAGGCTTTTGCAGCGTCTTTGGCTACCGCCCATTCTTCAAGATAAAGTGCGGCACGAGCTTTCTGGGCGTATGCGGCTCCTTTTGTGGCGTATTGTAGTCCATCGTAACTTACGGGCAAGGCGGAGGCGGCTTCGTCGTACCATTGAAATATTTGTTCCTTGATCGTATTCTTGTCCGTGCGGGACACTGTCCTTGATTCGTCAATGGTCAATGTCTTATTTATAAACGGAACATCGCCGAAACGGGTAATCAGGACTGTGTAGGTATTGGCCAAGTGGTATTTTACTTCGGCTTCGTACTGGGCTCTCAGATCTTCGGGCAGTATTCCCCCTTTTTCTTCCAATTCCTCTCTTATGCGGACTGCGCGAGCCACTCCTTTGTAAAGGTCTCGCCATGTATTTTTTATTCCGCCGTTAGTGGATTGAAGGCCTCCGGTTTTGGGAGTGCTTAATTGACCTCGACGAATGAGGTTATCAGACCATAAAGCGTCAGTCAGCCCGGCCGTTTTTCCTATATATAACGCATTTAGCGAATATCTGAATTCCTCCTTGCGTTGGTGCCAAGAGGCCGAGCTAGGATCGTCAAGGTCATACAGGTCCAAATCATGGCACCCTGAGCCCAAAAGCATGACCAAGAATATATTAAAAGCGATAGTTCTTTTTCTCATAACTTCTGTTGATTAAGTATTCAAAGTCTCGGGGCATCGCGGAGAGTATTTTAGCGCTTGGCTAACTTGTGGATGTACCCGAAACAATTGCCACTAAAAGTTTACTTTCAGTCCTGCGATGTACGATTTGGTAATGAAATACTTGTCAAAATTGTGTTCGGGATCATTACCGTCAGGATAATTGTCAATAGTAAAGATGTCATTGCCTGAAATATAGACCCTGACTTTGTCTATGCCCCAACCATTGAAGAGTTTCTCCGGTATTGTATATCCCAGTGTGATGTTTTTGACACGCATATAAGAGCCGTCAAATAACCAGAAGTCCGATATACGATAATTGTCGTTTTGCTTGTTGGATGTCAAACGTGGGTAATCCGCCGATAGATTTTGTTCCGGGGTATTGTAATGTGACCAATAATTGTCGGCGTAAAGGGTACTTGGCACCAATCGTCCTTCTCCAAGCCCGTTGATTGGTTTGGATGAGATCCGTCTGCGTTGCTTTCCAACCCCTTGAAAGATTAAAGAAAAGTCAAAGCCCTTATAGTCCATGCGCACACTGCCACCATAGAGGAACTTCTGGGCGGAAGACCCCAGATAGGTGCGGTCATGTGCGTCTATCTTTCCGTCTGGCACGCCTTCTGGGCCACTAATGTCTTTATAGCGGATATCTCCGGCGCTTGTATTTTTGTTGACCATTTCGGGGCCATTGGTCACTTCTTCCTGAGTTTGGTAAATTCCGTCGGATTTGTACCCGAACCAACGGCGATATTCTTCACCCAACAGAGAGCGCTGTTGTCCGTGGTCCAGATAAGGATCCTCCAAATCGTTCACAACAGTAAAACTATTGGAAAGGTTAAACGCGACAATATAACGCAATTCGCCAATTTGGTCTTTCCAAGTCAAGTCCAAATCCCATCCTTTGGTTTCCACAAGCCCCACGTTATCTTCCGGTGCTCCGTAGCCCAACAATAAAGGTGTGCCCCGTGTGAAGAGCATATCGCGGGTTTTCTTAATATAGTATTCGCCCGTTACGCCCAAACGGTTATCAAACATGCCCATATCCAAAGCGAAGTTTGTAGACTGGGTTGTTTCCCATGAGATGTCCGGCGATACCAAAGATCCGACTATCGCTGTTGGTTCCACAAAAACTTTCCCTGTAGGGTCTGAAAAATAAGCTTCGCCGATATCGGTTACAGTTGAATATAGATAGAAGCTTTTATCAATCAATTGATTATTGCTGTTTCTTTTCACGACACGTTCATTACCCAATTCGGCATATGAGGCCCTTAGCTTTAGGAACGATACATGTTTTGATAACGGACTCATAAAACTCTCGTCAGATATAACCCAACCTGCGGACAAGCCTTTGAAAGTTCCCCAACGGTGATCGGGATGAAAGCGGGAAGAACCGTCTCTCCGCACATTTGCCCGGAGTAGGTATTTGCCTTTATAACTGTAATTCAGTTCGCCGAAGAATGAGCGAGTGGCGTATTCGTAGGTCAGAAGGCCATTGGTGAAAACTTTGTCTACCGGGGCTTTGTCGAGATAATGAAAATCGTTTTGGTCGAAGCCCTCAGCTTTCATTCCTTCCCTTTCGTATTTTTCATAGTAGGTCTCATAACCCGCCAATGCCGTAATCCCGTGATCACCCAAATCCAAATTGTAATTCGCCAGAGTTTGGAATACATGAGTCTCTTTTGTCGTGTTAGATTGGCTGAGCCTAGCAATATGAAAATCGTACATATAGCCTGCAGGATCACCAGTCTCATCATGGTCGTCAGGGCCGTAAAGCAAGACCTTGTTTCTGAATGATTTCGAATGAGCGTATTTGTAGTTTGGAGAATAATTGGCACTCAACCTTAATCCTTTTATTGGTTTAAAGGTTAAGCCCAATTTTCCTTGCATATCGGTAGTCCTGCTTTCCCCCTTTCCCCCAAGGTGCAAAGCTGCGTATTGGTTACCCAAATTACGTCCGGTCGCATAACGACCGTCTGCCCATATGGCAGGGTACAACGGTTCGGCCCTTCCGGAACCAAGAGGGTTGAACAAAGGCTGTTCCGTTTCGGACATTCGGTATGATCCGTCTACGGTCGCTTCCCAGTAGTCATTAATGTTTAGGCTGTTTTTCAAACGGACAGTATATCTGTTCCAAGTATACTTGTCCCACAAAGCGTCACTAGATTCGTAACCGAACGAAGCTCTGGATTTGATCTTGTCCGTACCGCCGGAGAGACTAAAGTTATGGCGATGGGCGGTTTGCCTCTTTTTAAACATTAGGTCTTCCCAATTGGTAATAGGATACAGATCTGGGTTTTGGCGATTGTTTTCGTAGAGATTATCAATCTCTTCCTTTGAGTATTGCGGGTATTCATCCGTCCCGTTTCCGTTATCATTCCAGAACAGTTCGTTCCTCATTTTCATATACCGGTCTGGGGCTACCCATTCAAATTTGTCTGTAGGTTCCTGAATATTAATCGAGTAGCCATACTCCATATTCAGCTCGCCGGTTTTTCCGCTCTTTGTGGTTAGGAGGATTACGCCTGCCGCCGCCCTAGAACCGTAAATCGCGGCCGCGGCGCCGTCTTTCAGCACCGAATAAGATTCGATATCTTCCGGGTTGACCAAGTCTATACTTTCCACCGGAATTCCGTCCACAATTACAAGAGGACTTCCTGAGGCTTTAATTGTGGTAATTCCTCGAATCTGGATATTGGAGGAAGAACCGGGCGCCCCACTGTCTCGAGAGACACGAACCCCGGACACGGCTCCTTGCAAGGCATTCGACATATTAGTGACATTCCGGACAGATATATCTTCGGCGCTCACTTTCGCTACCGAGCCCGTAAGGTCTTTCACCTTTTTGCTACTATAACCTACAACTACCACTTCGTCCAATTCCGAAAAGTCTTCCTGTAATAGAATCTGGTAATCGGAACGGTTATCTACTGTGATCTCTTGGTTTTTAAACCCGATAAAAGAAATCACCAGCGTTTCACCGATAGATGCTTTTACGCTGAAGCGTCCGTCCAAATCAGTGATACCACCACGGGTAGTGCCTTTGATTACGACGTTGGCCCCGATGATAGGCTCTCCCTTTTTGTCTTTAATCTGTCCTTTTACGGTTTTTTCTTTTTCTTGGGGAACCGCCGTTTTTTTTACGACTATCTGCTTGTCGATTATCTTGTATTTGATTTCCGGGTAGCCAATAAACGCTGACCTAAGCAAGCCGGGGACGGTATTTATGTTTTTTGGAAAAACAACGGATTCTTTAAGGTCAATATCCCCTTCGGTATAAAGTACCCGATATTCACTATGACGTTCTATAAGCGTAAATAATTCACCTATAGCTAACCGTTTGCCTTCAATGGACGAAATCCATTGGTCTGTAGTCTTGGCATAAGCCGTTGAGACTGAAAAAAAGGCCGTCAGCCACAGGCATAAAAAAATGCATTGGCGACGGAATGCCGTATTTGTTTTTTTCATAAAATATATAGTTTAGGATTATAAAAATTGACTTCTAAAAAGTTGAGCCTATTTTATCGTATGATCACTTTGCCCTCCTTGACACTGATCTTGCACGGTTTCAAAAATCGAATGCTCTCCCAAAGGTCTTCGGAGTTATTACTTCGAAATATGCCCGATAGCCTTAGCCGTTTTATTGAGGTATTTTTGCAGTCGATACGTATTCCGTATAACCTTTCGATCTCATCTATTTTGGACGAAAAACTGTGTCCTTTGAAAATAATCCGCCTTTTAAGCCAGGCCAATGATATTTCGGAATCATAACGGTCTATACTGTGTGCTCCGTTAGTGATTGTAAGGGCCGTGCCCGGATTTAGGGTTGCTAAGGGTTTTCCCGAAACAGACCGCACTTCTACTTTTCCTGACAAAAGACTTGTTTGTGTAGTGGGTTCATCGGGATAATCCCGAACATTGAAAACCGTTCCTAATACACGGACATTCTGCCGGCGAGTCTTAATGATAAAAGGCTTTGAAGGGTTTTTCTCAATATCAAATAACGCTTCCCCGTTTAGCCTAACGGACCTTTGTTTACTTGAAAAATGATCGGGAAATACTAAGACACTACCCGCATTAAGTGTAACGACGGAAGAATCCGGGAATTTAACCCGGAGGTTTTCTCCCAATGCGACAGATAATTTTGAAAATGCCCCTGCGCCCTTCCCCCTCTTGACCGTGAGTTCTTTTCTTTTTTTATCGTATTCAAAAAGTTTATGGGAAGAGATTTCCGAAAGCTGGACCAATTCTCCGTTGTTCAACACCAAGTTAGAGGGACCGCTTACGTGATGATCCTCTATGGGCAGTGCAAACTGTTTCGTAACTACCTTAACTGGTTTTTCCACAGAGCCGAAATACAAGGATAGCCCTATAACCAAAGCAAAAATCGCAACGATCCTCCATGGTTTTTTATTCCAAGAGTGGTTATTTACAAGATGTTGGTTATTATGCCGCACCCGTTGTTGAAGCGAAGCCCAACCTTTTTCCTTATTGAATAACTGAGATCCCTTTTTATTAGATCTTTCCAGTAGCTCAAAAAGGTCTTGTTCATTTATACCCATTGTGTTTTCCATCTTCGTTACCAACTACCACTAATAAAAGGCTCTTCCCTTCAGTTGTATGTACTAAAAGGAACTTGTAAGATTCGGTGTATCTTACATATCTACTTTATGTGGTTAATAGCTAGTCTTGGAAAACAGGATTTACCCTACCTCTATTGAGAAAATAAATAATGATTTTTCATAAATTGCTTCAGTATTTGGGTACCGAATTGGAAAAGATAAAACGTGCGTAGGGTTCAGCGTACTTAATCTTTACTTTTTATAGAGTCTAGATGATAAGGAAAATATGGATTTTACCAGTTTGGGCTTAAATATTAACAGCACCTCCGAATCAAAAAAGAGTTTTTTTAATTCAAAGATGCCGTTAAAGCGAAAACTGAAATGATTATACTTATGCTAAAATTCCTTCTTAAAGTAACATCCTAATTGTCAGTGGTAAGGATAGTAATTGTATACAGGAAAAGTTTCCTGAATATCTTAAGCTTCAATTATTGTACGATCACACTCCAATTCTTTACATTTTTTTCTGAGATAATCTTCATAAAGTATTGCCCCGACTTAATGTTTAGGTCTAATTCTACTTTTCGATCCGAAATGTTTTTCCGCATTAAGAGTAATTTCCCCTGTGTATCGTATAGCAATAAAGTTGGTCGTTTCAGTTTTCCAAAATCAATGTTCAGTGGACCTTCCGTGGGATTTGGATATATTTTTACGGCATTCAGTTTATCTCTAATATTTAGTGGCGTTTCACAAAATTCCGGAGAGATTGATAAATCTAATCGAACCAATGAATCACATCCATTTACAGTTTGAAGAATATGTGTCGCCGAGTTGTTGCTTTGGGTATACGTTATCCCGTCGATCCAAGTGTATTGATCGCAAGCGGTTATTTTGTCTATAGTTTCGGTTGAATTGTTAATTGTCAGGTCAAGTCTGATCAGGGAGTCGCAACCGTTTAGGGTTTGAAGAAGATGTATCGCCGAGTTGTTGCTTTGGGTATATGTTATCCCGTCGATCCAAGTGTATTTGTCGCAAGCGGTTATTTTGTCTATAGTTTCGGTTGAATTGTAAATGGTCAGGTCAAGTCTGATCAGAGAGTCGCAACCGTTTAGGGTTTGAAGAAGATGTATCGCCGAGTTGTTGCTTTGGGTATACGTTATCCCGTCGATCCAAGTGTATTGATCGCAAGTGGTTATTTTGTCTATAGTTTCGGTTGAATTGTTAATGGTCAGGTCAAGCCTGATAAGCGAATCACAGCCGTTTGGGGTTTGCAGCGTGTGTGTCGCCGAGTTGTTGCTTTGGGTATATGTTATCCCGTCAATCCAAGTGTATTGATCGCAAGCAGTTATTTTGTCTATAGTTTGGGTTGAATTGTTAATGGTCAGGTCAAGCCTGATCAGAGAGTCGCAACCGTTTAGGGTTTGTAGCGTGTGTGTCGCCGAGTTGTTGCTTTGGGTATATGTTATTCCGTCAATCCAAGTGTATTGATCACAAGCGGTGATTTTGTCTATAGTTTCGGTTGAATTGTTAATGGTCAGGTCAAGTCTGATCAAGGAGTCGCAACCGTTTGGGGTTTGCAGCGTGTGTGTCGCCGAGTTGTTGCTTTGGGTATATGTTATCCCGTCGATCCAAGTGTATTTGTCGCAAGCGGTTATTTTGTCTATAGTTTGGGTTGAATTGTTAATGGTCAGGTCAAGCCTGATAAGCGAATCACAGCCGTTTGGGGTTTGTAGCGTGTGTGTCGCCGAGTTGTTGCTTTGGGTATACGTTATCCCGTTGATCCAAGTGTATCGATCACAAGCGGTGATTTTGTCTATAGTTTGGGTTGAATTGTTAATGGTCAGGTCAAGCCTGATAAGCGAATCACAGCCGTTTAGGGTTTGTAGCGTGTGTGTCGCCGAGTTGTTACTTTGGGTATACGTTATCCCGTCAATCCAAGTGTATTTGTCGCAAGCGGTTATTTTGTCTATAGTTTGGGTTGAATTGTTAATGGTCAGGTCAAGCCTGATAAGCGAATCACAGCCGTTTAGGGTTTGCAGCGTGTGTGTCGCCGAGTTGTTGCTTTGGGTATAGGTGATTCCGTCTATCCAAGTATATTGATCGCAGGCCGTGATCTTGTCAATATTGACTGCTGAGGGACATATCTTCGATGTGTTATAGAAAGTCTCTGATTTAGGTTTAAAATCAGGGAAATCCAGTCCTGAGAACATCAAGTCCATTTTCCCATCCCGGTTAAGGTCAATTGTGGCGATGCTTGGCAAAGTAAATTCAGGGAGGTTAATTCCAGTGACTTTTTCGAAACGTCCATCTCTTTTATTTTCATAAATTTCCGTTCCACCGAAACCGGAAGCGTCCTGCCCGGCAATTATCAGGTCGGGATAACCATTCTTTCGGAAGTCGATAAAAACCGCTTCGCCTAGCGCCCGCGGAATCAAGGTTGTTAGCGATTGTGAAAAACGCGCTTTGCCATCATTTGTGAAAATTGCGCTAAAGGGCGTATTATCATTCTGGGATCCCATCAAAACAAGATCTTGGTCACCGTCTTGATCTATATCAGTGATATCAATCGAGGCTCCATACAGGCCAGGAAAAGGAGTGTCATTTTTTAGCGAGAAATGGCCGTTTCCATCATTGAAATACAACTCTGTTTTGGCAATTCGAGATTCGTCATGTCCGCAAACCATTAAATCCAGATCGCCGTCTTGATCAAAATCTGCAAAAGCTTGTGCGCTGTTATCACCGAAGTTTCCGAAAGGGAAGTTGGGGACGGGATCAAAATTTCCCGCCCCATCGTTTAAAAAATATTGGACTGTAGGTGTATTGCGGGTGCCTATATTTCCAGTGATAAATAAATCCAAATACCCATCGCCATTGGTGTCGGCAAAAGTCGCGGCACCGTTGGCTACTCCTGTAATCTGTGGAGTCTCTATTTTGGTAAACCTACCTGTTCCGTCATTTCGATAAAGATGGGAAAGAAAACCATCCTCTTCGCTCATGCCACATAGTAGAAAGTCTACGTCACCGTCGTTATCTATATCGCCCGTAGCGGTCATGCCATTTGACAAAGGTTCAATAGAGTTTCTGTCATCCAATTCGAAATCGTTATCTCCAACATTACGGTATATAAATGCGAGTGGGTCGGAATAATGACTGAGACCTGATTTCAATAAATCCAGATCGCCGTCATTATCAATATCCATAGCTGTGATATTGGCCAAAGACATCTCATCAGGGGTGCCCAGCCAAGCTTTTTCGAAATTCAGCTGGCCTTGGTTAAGATATAATTGACTTGTGAATACATCGTAATTATTAACACCGGGCGTATACAAGTCTTGTCTGCCGTCACCATTTACGTCGGCGGCTGCAACGGGACCTTCGACCTTTATTATTTGTGTATTTTCTTCGGGTTGTAAATTTCCGTTTCCATCATTGAGGTATATACGGACGCCATTGCTGATACCATAGGAGATGCCATAAGTGGAAAGTATAAGATCCTGATCACCGTCGTTGTCAATATCGGTGGCATCATGTCCAACCACCATTTCGTAGCCGTCCAGTCCAAATATATTCTCGGGCGAAACGGTATACTTTCCGCCTCCTTGGTTAATATAAACCCATTGGGCGTTGCTGTTGGATCTCCAGTCCACATCGCCCATTGATACAATGTCGGGCAAATTGTCTCCGTTAAGATCTGTAATCTCCATGCGGGTGTACCGTAGCGGATGGAAGGGGTAATCGTCATTATTTCCAAGGGTAAATTTTCCGGATCCGTCATTTATATAAATTGCTATTCGGCCAGTATTGCCTTCCGTGCCAATGGAAAGAATATCAGGATCGCCGTCGTCGTCAATATCAATCGCCTTAGTGCCCTTTCCATAAAGGCCTACAAATGATTGAGTGCTTTCGGTGAAATTTCCCGAGCCGTCATTAAAATAAAGGTGCCCGGCGACTCTGGGTGTATATGCGGATTCCCGTCCCAAAAGGTAAAGGTCTTTGTCCCCGTCATTATCAAAGTCCGCAAATAAGAAACACCCGTGGCCGGCACCATGAAAATCAGTATCAGTCTTGAGCGAAAAGTTGCCGTTATCATTTAAGAACAATAGCGTCTCGAATTTTCGGGTCTGGATGAGAATATCTTTTTCGCCATCATTATTTACGTCCGCTACGGTATGATAAGCTATTTCAAGTGAGCGATCAGACATTCTATTTGTGACATCCGTGAAGTTGCCTGAGCCATCATTCTCATAAAGGTTCATGGTGGGCTTATAAACCGATCCCGTCAGAAAAGCGTCAAGATCACCGTCGTTATCCATATCAAAAAAGCTGACGTTGCCATTGTATATAGGCTCAAGACGGGTTTTTAGAAAAGGCTTTTGGGATTCAAGACTTATGTGTTGCCCTTGGGCAAAGTTTAAAACAAAGCAAAAGAATAAGGCGAATGTGAAGCCCGTTCGGGATAGTGGTCGCATATCGTTTTTTCGTATGTTCGGCCTTTGGGTAAAGGATGAAAATAGCCCGGACTAACATTCCAATATGGGATTCCGTAACGGCGATCCCATGCCCGGGCTGAGGCTCAAACATATACCAAAAGGGAATTTTTACCTGAAAAAACGTATAGACAGAAGTATCGACAAAAAGTGAATTTGTTGATATATAGATGTTTATGGTGTTGTGTGATCTGTACGAATGGAAAGATCATCTTCTATGAATTCGACCAAGGGGACTTCGGCCGGGGCTTCGAGTTTTTTGCGGAGACGGTATCGGGAGGTCAAAACACTATTGTGCGAGATGCCAAGCATGTTGGCGATATCGGTGGGTTTGATCGATAGCTTTTCCAAAGCCAATAATCGTTCTTCGGCTTTGGTCAATCGAAGCTCGGATTGTTGAAGTAAGGTGAAGAAATTAGGATGAACCGATTCGAATTTCCTTTTGAATTCTTCCCAATCTTCGGCGGTTAGGATTTTCGAATGGATCAGTTCGTTCAATGTGTCTAGATGCGTATCCCCCTGCTCTGTTTCTTTCCACTTTTCAAGTTCCGAAGCCAGCAATTCTTTCTCTTGACTCTTCTGAAGCAATTGTTCTGTATAAGCTTCCAGTTCTTGTTGTTTTCGTCTTAAATCAATTTGAAGCGCACGGCGTCTGCGTTTATGGCGGGCATAGAGCGTGGCTGAAGAACCGACACCCAATAGACTTAACGAAAGAAATAAAATCAGCATTTGATTACGCTTGGCATCCTTTAGTTGGCCTTCTTTTTTAAGCAATAAAATTCGTTGGCCCTGCGATTCGATTTCGTGTTCTTTTCTTTCCAGTTCGAATTCCGATTGAAGAAAAAGAAACGCTTGGGTTTGTTGTCTTGAGAATACGCTGTCTCGAAGGTGAACGTATTCCGCCATATGTTTTAACGCTTTTTTTGGTTGTCTTCCTTTGAGCAGTTCGGCCGTATGCTTATGCGCGGCCATTCGTAATTTTGGATCATATATAAATTCCTTACTGTTGACTCGTTCCAACTTTTCCAAGGCTTTTTGTTTTTGGCCTTTTTGATCATAAAAAATAGCTTCCGCCAATAAGAGATCAGTTTCGTAAAAGTCCGGTAAGGAAGAAGATTTCCACCGGTAGCGGGCGGAATCCAGTAGGCTTTTGGCTATTTCGGGTTGTTGTTTCAGAAGATGGTAACGGGCTTTTTTTAATGGCAAATAAAGGCCAGAGGCCTGACGCTCCGGGCCTGCGGGGATACTGTCGAAAATGGATTCAAGGCGAATCAAGGTTTGATAAGCGTTTTCGATAGAATCGAGATCGAAATACGTGCCTGCCATGTTGATATTATTGGTGGCGAGCATGCGGTAAAATCCTTTCCTGAACCCGATTATATTGACCTTTTTCCGTTCGGCTAAGGCTTTTTCATACAAGCCGTTCATATCATATAATGAAGCGAGCTCGCCCAACGTGTAGGTGGCGTAAGCGTCGTCTCCCAAGGCCTGATAAAGTTGATAGGCGTTTCGGTAATTCTTTACCGAACGGACGTAATGTTTTAAGTTGGCCTGTGTTTGTCCCGCAAAATAAAGCGCGTCAGCTTGGAATATGGAATCCTTTGATAATTTGAAAAGAGAGGCCGCGGTTTCGTAATCTTGAGAAGCCTCTGCTAGACGTTCCTGATCAAACCGAAGAGCCCCACGCTTTAGCAAGAGGTGGCCTTTCGATGAAGGAATTTTGAATTTAGATTCGAGAGCGAGCATATTTTTCAATAATGCTTCGGCGGAATCATATTGTCGTTCGTTTAGGTATTTTTGAGCCATGAAACGGCTGTTGCGGGCCATTAAGTCATATTCCCCAGCCTGGGAAGCCCGTTCAAGCAGAGTGTCGAGATAAGAGTATGCGTGCTTATCATTTGAACGGATTAGGCTTCGCACCAAAGTTTCGAGATGGGCTAATGCCCGGCCATTATCTTTTTCGTTTCGGTATTTTTTTATAAGGTCTTGTTTCAGTTTAGAAGAATTCCCTAAGACTTGGAAAGATCCCAAAACACATAATAGACCAATGCAATATCGGATGTAGAGTTTCATGGCTACATTTGATTTTTTAGGGCGCAAAGGTAATCATAATTTCATGATATGAAGGGACTTTTGAGGTTTTGCCTTCTGGGGAGAATTAATTTTGATAGAGGGCTGTGCTTGCTTTTAGTTTCCAGTTGGGTAGCTATTAAAATAAGTGAGGGTTGAACCGAATATACGCATTGAATAAGGTTTTCGGGTTTTTCCTAATTATCATTTTTCGAATGAATGCTCCAATGAAGGCAATAAGTTATAACCAACAAATCCTTATCCTCGTTTTTTTGTAACTTGAGGTCAGTTGTCAAGCTCATAAATAAGTTATTCAACATAGTAGAGGGCTAGAGAAGCTCTAATTTTTAATTGCCTATCGCAATAATGGAAATCCAAGGACAGGTTTTATTTTCTGAAATACGCCAACTTATCGAATTAGCCCGCAGTCAGGCATTCCAGCAAGTGAACAGTCTGCAAACGCGATTGTATTGGCAGATTGGCGAACGGGTACAAAAGGAGATTTTGAAGAGCGACCGAGCATCGTACGGGAAGCAGGTGGTACAGCAACTGTCCGAGGAATTGCAAAAGGATTTTGGAAAAGGGTTTGGAAAGCGTAACCTCTACCGTATGTTGGCTTTTTATAATGCGTTTCCGGACCAAGAGATTGTGTCCACGCTGTGGTCACAATTGACATGGTCTCATTTTCGGCTATTGGTGGCTGTCGATGAACCGCTCAAAAGGGAATTTTATCTGAAGATGTGCCAGAATGAGCGTTGGTCTGTGAGGAGGTTGCAAGAACGGATGGATTCAATGCTATTCGAACGGACGGCTATAGCCAAAAAACCGGAAGAAACAATACGCCGTGATTTACAAAAGTTAGAGAATGAGAAAAGCATGTCAACGGATTTGGCTTTTCGGGATCCGTATTTATTGGACTTTTTGGGGCTGAAAGACAGTTATTCGGAAAGTGAGCTGGAAGACGCGATTCTGCAAGATATTCAATCCTTTATTATGGAACTGGGGTCTGACTTCGCATTTTTGGCCCGTCAAAAACGGATGAGTATCGGACATGAGGATTTTTATCTGGACCTTTTGTTTTTTCACAGAAAGATGCAACGCTTGGTTGCTATTGATCTAAAGCTGGGGAGTTTTAAGCACGGCTATAAAAGCCAAATGGAATTATACCTGAATTGGCTGGCGAAATACGAAAAGCAACCGCATGAGAAATCGCCAATCGGACTTATCCTTTGTGCCGACAAAAATCAGGAAATGGTCGAATTACTCGAAATGGACAAGCAAGGTATACATGTGGCGCGCTATCATACCGAATTGCCCCCCAAAGCCCTCTTGCAGGAAAAGTTGCATGAAGCCATCACAAAGGCCAGAAAGAAATCAACAAGTGATGAAGGTTCCTGAAATGGTTGAAAAACTTAATTGCATATATGAAAATCCATTTAGTAGATATAAACAAAGAATTAACGAATGCTTGGGAAAGAGTATTTGAGGATATTAAGGATGTTACTGTTCTGAATCAATCCATTTTTGATGTATCATGCGATGCGATTGTTAGCCCAGCGAATAGCTTTGGGTTTATGAATGGTGGGATTGATTTTGCAATTTCCAAGAACTTGGGATGGCATATAGAAAAGAAGCTTCAACAGAAGCTAAGGGAGAAATTTTTTGGAGAGCTTCTAGTCGGTCAAGCGACGATTGTTGAAACAGAAAACGAACAATACCCATATTTGATTTCGGCCCCTACAATGCGAACGCCGATGACAATATCACGGTCGCCTAATGTCTATTTGGCTATGAAAGCGATATTGACATTAGTGAATTTCGGAAGCTTTGATGACGGGACGGAAATTAAGAATAGGTTAGCTTCCGTAGCAATCCCGGGATTAGGAACCGGAGTGGGTCAAGTTCCGCCTTTAATATGCGCAAGGCAGATGCGAATAGCTTGGGAAGATGTTATGAATGAAAAACATAAAACGAAAGAAGGCTGGGAAGAGCTTAGGTCTAATTATGCTTATTTTTTTACGCATGACGAACGGGATTTACACTATGATATCCCATAAAATAAATAAGAAGTAACTACCCGATAAACGGCTCACTTCATTTCGTAAAACAGAAAAATCCCCATAATAAGCAGTAATACAATCCCTGAAATCGGGGGTGCCGAAGGGTATGGATATATGTTCCTTTGAAACGTATTTAGGCCAATGGCCGCGTGTCAACATTCGAACATATTATCTCTATGCCTACTACTCACCATCCCATGATTTTCCGGTACGCCATGCTTGCGCTGGGAGTGCTTTTGCTTTTTTCGTCTGAGGCACATGCGCAAAACTATCATCGTGGCGACCTTCAGGCTTTGCAAAATATCCTTAACAACAACGACCCCAATAACAGAATCCCGTGGGCGATCAATGTTGGGGCCGGAACTATAAGCAATACCGCCGGAACTGTATATTGGAATACCGAAAATCCTAAACGGGTTTCGGATTTACAGATTTCCAATAAGGAAATATCCGGTGTCGTGGATTTGAGAGCTTTCGCAAAGCTAAAGGTATTTCAGTGTAACGAAAACCCTAACGCCGAGGGCGCTTTGATTGACGGCCTGAATAACTTGGAGCTGTTTTATTTTAATCGGTCGGGAATAAAGTCGATAGTGGCCCGAAACCTTCCGAAGCTTAGGACTTTGAACTGTGGTGGCGTAACCGCTTCCAGGGTATTGTCCAATGTCCAAATCGAGAATTTACCGGAGCTGGACGATATCCAGATCACTTACGGTGACTTTTCGGATCTCAACCTTTCCAATCTCCCAAAACTTCGCCGTTTGTATTGTTCGAATGACGGTATTCAGCGTGTGGCGCTAAGCAACCTCCCCTCTCTGGATTTTGTGGAATTGGGCAATAATGAATTGACGAGCCTGAATATCAATCACCTCAGAAGCGTCAGTAGCCTATACTTGCAATGGAATAAGCTTACGACGCTTAATCTTGACGGTATGACCAACCTGAAAGTTTTGCAATGCGCATTTAATCAGCTGACAAGCATTTCTACGGCGGGCATCACTTCTATGGACAGGATTACGATAAACGGCAATAGTTTACCGATGAGCCGTTTGGTAGCGCTGCCTCCCGCTCCGTATGAGTACCTTCTAACCCAAAAAGACGTGCAGCTGGCTTCCAAAACGGAGTTCAGAATGAACAGCGATGTGTTGGATCTTAGTTCGGAAGTGTCTTTGGAAGGAAAGACAACTACCTTCTCTTGGAAAAAAGGGTGGACGACTGCCGTGGTCAAACCCTCTGGTTCCGTAGATGCCAGTACGGACATCGAAAGGACGGCCGCTGGAAATTTTAAATTCCTAAAGCCCGGAGATTACACTTGCCGGATGACAAACGATAAGGTGGGTACTAGATACTCATATGGATGGTACGCCGAAACGGTGAAGTATACGGTGTTGGATCTGGATCCGCCTACCATGAGCGTTTTGCCATTGCATGAACGTGAGTATCTGGATGTATTTAACCTAAACTTCACAACTAATTCGGCCGGTGCCGTAAGTTATACCATTGTGGGTGACGGCAAAGGTGCCACTGTCGATAATACCGGAAAGGTGACCGTGGGAAACCTTGGGGATTTTCAGATAAGAATAGATGTGGCGGCCACGGGCGTTCATGCCGCCGCTAGCGAAACCGTACAAGTAAGCGTTAAGCCCAAGGCTTTGGACATTACGATTGACCCCGGGCAGACTCAGGTTTACGGCCCGCCGGAAAACCTGAAGTTTACCGCGCCGGGACTTCCCAAAGCAGACGAAATCTATTTCAGGTTTTCGTTAAGTACTTTGGACGTTGGTGACCAAGAGGTTACCAGAGCTACTGTTGTAGGTACCGGAAACTATACGATAAAATCCTTTGTTCCGGGTATCCGTAAGATTACCCCCGCCCCGTTGACGGTAACTGTAACGCCGGGACAAACTTCCGTATACGGCCAAGCCAAAGCTTGGCAATACACGCATCCGCCTTTGTATCAAGCGAAAGACGCGTTGACGGGAACGTTAGCCCCAGAGCAAATAGCGGGAGCCTTTTCCGATGCCGGAACTTATACTACCGCCGACGGTAGTTTGGCTTGTCCGTCCGGAAACTATACGGTAAGCGTGGTGCATGTTCCGGTAGAAATTACGCAAGCGCCGTTGACGATTACCGTGGACAAAGATCAATCGAAAATATACGGCCAAGCCGACCCTGCGGTGTTTACTTATACTACAACAGGTCTTGTAGCTGGCGATGCAATGCAAGGGAAACTCTCCCGAGCCACAAACGAAAACGTAGGCGTATATCCAATAGTGATCAATGACCTAAAACCCGTAAAAACGGGCAATTACAAGACTCCTGTCTTTATCGGGGAATCGTTCGAGGTCAAGCGGGCCACATTGAAAGTGACCCCTGAAGCAAACCAGAAAAAACAATACGGCGAAGCGGATCCAACGCTGAAATTCAAAGTTGAAGGCCTTGCCCCTTGGGATTCCTATACCGGAAATATCGGGCGAATAGCCGGAGAGCGGGCAGGCGTCTACACTTATACTTTAGGCTATGTCACGCCAAGCGGTTCGCCCGCAAACTATATACGCACTTTGGACCCGACGGAAAAATTTGAGATTTCAAAAGCGGTCGTAAAAATCAAAGCGAAGACAGGTCAAAGCAAGGAATACGGCGAAGCGGATCCTGCGTTACTCTATGATACCGAGGGCTTAGTGGCCGGTGATATGATCACAGGCGCTTTGGTACGGGACACGGGCGATGATGCAGGGAAATTTGTGATAACGCAGGGCTCTGTAGCCCCGACAAATCCCGCTGACTATACAGTTCAGTTTCAGCCTTCCGATTTCGAGATTCTTCCCAAAAAACTAGCGGTTAGCGTTTTGCCGAACCAGTCCGTGGTATATGGAAAAACTCCGGATTGGAAGTATACGCACCCCGCCCTTTTACAAGCGAAGGATGCCTTGACTGGATCCGTTTCTGTGCCCCATAAAAATGCGGGAAGCTACACCACTGAAAACGGCACTCTCACCTGCCCGTCCGGCAATTATATTTTGGATATCAGCCATGCTGCAGTGCTGATCAAACCGGCGCCACTGACCGTTACGCCCACTATTGGCCAAGCAAAAACCTATGGGCAAACCGATCCGACATTCACTTATACCACTATGGGGTTGGTGGGATCGGATAAGCTAGTCGGTCAACTGGAAAGGGATACCGGAGAAGATACCGGATATTATAAGATAACAAAAGGTAGTCTGGCTCCTGATATTCCGGCTAATTATACGATGACCGTTGTTCCCGAAAAATTTGAAATCACTAAAGCGGATTTGAAGGTGGTTCCGAAGCCTGGGCAAAAGAAAGTGTATGGCGAGACGGATTCCGCATTGGAATATGATAACCTTATCGGTTTGGTAGCTGGAGATAAGATGATAGGTTCTCTTTCTAGGGATTCGGGTGAGAACGCTGGAAACTATGCCATCACTTTGGGAAGCCTGAAACCGGAAAAAGACAATTATAATGTCACGCTTCAGGCCGATGTTTTCAAAATTGAGAAAGCCCCTGTAACGGTAACGCCCCTTGATGGCCAAAGCAAGGTATACGGCGAGTCTGACCCTATCTTGGACTATACGGCCAATGGGTTGATAGGGACGGATAAACTTAACGGAAGCTTGAAACGTCAAGCCGGTGAGGATGCTGGTGACTATACAATTTTGCAAGGAAGTCTCGCCTTGCCTGATGTCCGTAATTATACGCTGAATGTCTCCCCCTCTACTTTTCGTATTGTCAAGGCGAATCTGAAAGTGGTTCCGAAATCCGGGCAAAAGAAGATTTATGGCGAATCGGATCCAGCCTTGGAATACGATAATCTTATCGGATTGATCGCCGGCGATAAAATGACAGGCGCACTCTCACGAAATCCAGGAGAAAACGCTGGTGATTACGCTTTTATATTGGGAAGCCTGAAGCCGGAAAAAGACAATTATAATGTAACTCTTCAAACTGACGTTTTTAAAGTCGAGAAAGCGCCGTTAACGATTACTCCCCAAGCTGGACAGACAAAAGTTTACGGTAGCTCTGATCCGGAAATTACGTATTCGGTCAGTGGATTGGTCGGTTCCGATAAAATTGTAGGGAGACTAGAAAGGGAAATGGGTGATGACGTAGGTTTTTATAAAATCATCCGAGGAAGTTTGACCGCAAAGAAAAACACAAACTATACAGTATCGGTTGTTCCCGAGAAATTTGAGATCACCAAGGCAAATCTGAAGGTGGTGCCGAAAGCGGACCAAAGCAAAGTGTATGGAGAATCGGACCCGGTTTTGGAATACGAAACCCTTAACGGTCTTGTCGCCGGTGATAAGATAACAGGCTTTTTGTCTAGAAATTCAGGTGAAAATGCCGGAGACTATGCCATCACGCTAGGAAGTCTAAAGCCGGAAAAAGACAATTATAATATAACCTTGCAAGCCGGTGTTTTTAAAATTGAGAAAGCTCCTGTTACAGTAACGCCTCTTGATGGCCAAAGCAAGGTGTACGGCGAGTCGGACCCTACCTTGGACTATGCGGTCAACGGGTTGGTTGGTACGGATAAACTGAACGGGAGTTTAGGGCGCCAAGTCGGTGAGGACGCTGGGGATTATGCTATACTGCAAGGAAGTCTATCATTGCCAAATGCCCGTAATTATACATTGAATTTT
Organism: Fulvitalea axinellae; assembly: GCF_036492835.1. Taxonomy (GTDB): domain Bacteria; phylum Bacteroidota; class Bacteroidia; order Cytophagales; family Cyclobacteriaceae; genus Fulvitalea; species Fulvitalea axinellae. The sequence goes on from NZ_AP025315.1 coordinate 548,416, forward strand.
TCTCCTTCTACTTTTCATATCGCCAAAGCGGATCTGAAAGTTGTACCGAAACCCAATCAGAAGAAGGTTTATGGCGAATCGGATCCGGCCTTGGAATACGATAATCTTATCGGGTTGGTAGCCGGAGATAATATGGTAGGCGAACTCTCACGAAATCCAGGAGAAAACGCCGGTGATTACGTTTTTACTTTGGGAAGTCTAAAGCCGGAAAAAGACAATTATAATATAACTCTTCAGGCTGATGTTTTTAAGATCGAAAAAGCCCCTTTGAAGATAACGCCAAAAGTTGGACAGACAAAGGTATATGGCCAACCCGATCCTGCTTTTGAATTTGATGTAACGGGCTTGGTCGGAAGCGATAAAGTTCGTGGAAATATTAGAAGAGAATCAGGGGAAGATGCCGGGCAATATAATTTCCTTTTAGGATCAATCATTGTCGATAACTCCGATAATTACACACTACAATTTGATAATACCGATTTTAAAATCATCCCCGCTCCTGTTACGGTTACGCCGGATTCGAAACTATCAAAAATATATGGTGATGTTGATCCCGAACTTGCTTATCAGACGACGGGGTTATTGGGTGACGACCGTCTCTATGGAGAGTTGGGAAGAGTTGTGGGAGAGAATGCGGGTACATACGCTATCAATTTGGGTAGCCTTTCGGGGGGGAAGAACTATTCCCTTACGCTTGAAAACGGGGCGTTTAAAATAACCCCTCGCCCAATGAATATCACCATTCGAACGGGACAGCAGAAGATATACGGAGACAATGATCCTACTTTTGAATATGATGCGGAAGGACTAGTTTCCGGCGATAATATGGCGGGGCGATTGGAACGCCATGAAGGTGAAGATACAGGTGTATATCCCATAAAGCAAGGAAGCCTCAAGCCTCAGAATGCAGGCAACTATACGGTGAAGTTTGTTTCCGGCGACTTTAACATCACTCCTGCCCCACTGACTATTGGGGTGTATGACGAGGACAGGCGGGTGATTGATCCGAATCCTGAATTTGAGATTTACTACGAAGGCTTCAAAAGTGGAGATGATGAAAAGGTATTGACCAAGATTCCTGTGGCGACTACCACCGCTACAGAGGATTCGGATCCGGGTATCTACCCTATTTCGATAAGTGAGGTGTCGTCTAAAAATTATATTATTCAATTGAAATCAGGGGTGCTGACCATTCTTGACAGAGAGCCTTTGGATATCCCTACTTTACTTACGCCGAATGGCGACGGAATGAATGATAATTGGAATATCCTGAATCTCGAATACTACGATTGGGTCAGCGTAAAGATCTATACCGGAGCCGGAAAGGTGGTGTTTTTTGACGAGAAGTACAGGTATGAGGAAGAGTGGAATCCCAAAGATCTCGATTCCGGGACTTACGCTTACACGGTGGAGACCAGCGAAGGTAACGTTTACCGTGGACGTTTGATCATCCGAAAATAGACTTCCAACCTTAGCGCCAGAGAAATGAAAAACAGTGTTTACATATTGACCCTAGTCGTCTTGTTTATAATGTCAGCTCAAATAGTAAGGGCGCAATATACGGTCGATTACAGACAATATTACCAAAATCCGCAAACGCTTAATCCCGCTTATGCCGGCATTGACGGTAACTGGAGTTTTAATTTGGGTTATGGATCCACAAGCCTTGACCAAGATCAAAAAGCTTCGAATTATTATATCGGAGCTAATCTTACCTTCCCGAAAATACAGAAAAGCGAATTGGACGTATTGATGCGTTATTGCGCCAAACCTAAATTTAGCAAAAGAAAGCCCGGAGTCCCGAGAAAGTTATACGGTGGCGGACAGGTAAGACATGGCTTTGGCGCTACACTTTATAAGCGGGATTTCAGAATCACTAGCCGACAAGAATACGCCCTGACCTATGCCGTGCATGTGCCGCTTAGTCGTTCGCTTATGGTTTCCGGTGGTGCCGGAATGCTTAGCGTTCTTGACAGAATTCACTTTGACGCGCTGAATGTCCGACATGAGATGGACCCGATATATCAGGATTTACAGGAGGGCGAAGACAATTGGAATTATTATGCGGCGCAAGTCGGTGTGGCTATTCATTCCCGAAGAATATATTTGGGTTATGCGTTCAAGAGTAAATTGAGATCAAGTGGTGCGCCCGGCGATTTGGGGGCGGAAGGAGATACTCACCAAATGTCAGGTGGAGTCAGATTTAGCTTGTCTCCCGATATCGAATGGCTTAACTCCGCTAACGTCGGGTTAGGATTGGATGATGCGAAGATGGCCGTTACCAGTCAATTGCAATACAAAGATCTGATTCGGGCGGGAGCGATTTACGATTATCAGGAATCCATAAGCGGTATATTGGGAATAGCCATCGGAGATTACGCTCGGACGGATTTCACCTTGGCTTATCCCCTAGAAAGCCAATATGCCCAATTGGATAGTAAAATCCTTTATGAGGTATCTTTGAGCTTCTTTGCTTTTAAAGCAAAAAGTAGAGCGAAGTATTTTTGGTAAATGAACGAAGCCGTTAGAGTATTTCATCTTTAAGGAAGATGAGAAATTAGTAGTTGAGTGATATAGCATTCTGCCAATACTGCGAAAATCCGGTTTGAGCCCATTCTATTTCAATGAAAAAGTAAGCCCGCCGAATCATTTCCGGCGGGTTTTAGAAATATTACTCAACTCAATTCCTTACAGGTAGTTGACCGGAATGTAAGATGTACGCTCTTCACCCATAATGTATTTTCCAGACATCTTTTCGTCGTCGCATTGCAAACCTTGCGGGATCACTTCTTTGTTTTTGACTTCAAACTCAGCCTCAGCAAACGGATTTCCGTCAACCAAATATTCTACCCGGTATTTGGCGTCTTGCAAACGTCGGATATAATGCCACTCGTTCAATGGCTTGTCCGCAATCTCACGGAAGACCGTTTTTCCGCTTCCCGTATAGTGCCTCAACAAGACCACTTGCGCTCCCGAAAGTTTCATAGCGACATCAGGTTGCGCGCGGGCGTCCAAAGTCGGGTCATGCATCTCGTCAGTAAGCCCGTAGAGCTTACCGTTTTTGTACAGACGGGCTTGGAGCAGTACCTCCTCTTTTCCCTTTTCAATCAGGTCCAAAAGGCGGTTATACGATAAGGTGAAGACAGCCTTTGCGTTCCGCTCATCTTTATTGTGTTCGATTTCAACACGAAGGTATTCGTTCTCCGGAGCTTTAAGATTGTAGATCTCCGACAGTTCGTGCGTTTCATCAGGGTTCTTTACGGTATATACCTCAAAGTCAACCACGAAGAACGTGTGTTGCCCATAGATCTTATAAGCCAACTGGTATTTGCCCGGCTTAAGGCGTGAGAAGCTTTTGTGTCCTTCGAACGTATTTTTCACCCTTTCCAACCAACGACGGCCACGGTGCCCTTTGGCTATATTGAAAGATTCTATCGTTTCGCCGTTTTGAATTAGGTCTATGCTCAGCGCGTCCCAGTTGTACTGAATATTACGACCTTCGGTTGTTTTGCTTGGGAGAAAGAAAACAGCGGTTTGCAGAAAATCCAGATCGCCTTTTTCGGCGTTGATTTTCAGATTGCGGTTAATGTAACTGTTAAATTCGACGATGGGAGGTGTCGTGCGACCCGTTTTTGGATCTGGTATAAAGCATTCGTTCACAGTTTTCTCAAAATCCAAAGCCTTCGCTTTTTCCTCTGCCGATTTTCTGTCTTTACCAATGATAAATACCTTTTTTACGTATGAAGGACGGTCAATTTTATAACCCGTACTTGTCATCTTGAACCATACTTCCTTATAAAGATCCTTATCGATCGGGTAAGCGACGGCCCACAAGCCTTCACGCTTACGTCCATGGATGAATTGGGGCAAGTAGATCTCGTCATCAGTATTGTCGGTGACAAATTCGCAGGAAATTTTACCCTCGAAGGGCGATTTCTCAGCCTTGACATTTGTCTTCTTCTCGCCACCATTCATCAACTCCTTAAGCAATTCACTAGCAATGGATTTGATCATGTCCATCACTCCGCCTTCCGGTTTACTTTTTGAACTGCCAGTGTTGTCAATTTGACGCTCTATTTTAAATTGCGAGTCGCTTTGGCTGATTACCTTAAAAGTATGGCTAGGGGTATTACCCTCAACATCATAGGCGTACCAAAGACTGTTTTGTGCGAATGTTTTCTTGATTTTATCGCTCATAGTATTTTTGTTTTTTTCAAAGACAAAGGACAGGCTATCCAACACGGCCACTACCGCTCGTTTCGGCTGATTTGAGTCGGTTCACCATTGGACTTGGAGTTCCAGCGAATACTGCGTATGGCAAACACTAATTGATGTATCCATTCGCCACCAGGCAATATTTGCACTAGTGCCGGCCAGTATTCTTTCAGCATTCCGAACAGATATTGTTTGGCTAAATCAGATAAAACCTCTCTAAGCATTGTAGCGGGCTGAAATAGTTTTCGTTATTTATTTTGTAGGCCAAAGAGTTGAGTGGCACGAGCTTATATCCACTCAACTGTCTGTGGCCTACTTAAATGTTATTGCACCTTATCGCAGCTCAATGGCTTGATTGCGCCTGTAGTGTGCTGGCGGAGAGAAGAGGCATAGTTGCCGCCACCGAGGTATTTTCTTATGAATCCGAAGTTTCTGTGCGCGCAACCCTCGTCTGAAGAGTAAAGTACATTTCCTTCAATGTATTTACCTTCGATGTTTCCGTAATCGTCTTTGAGAATTTGCCAGTCCATAGTGATTATCACTCTTTTGAACCGCACGTTTGACCATTTTCTTTTGTTTTGCGCCCAGAGTTTGATCTGCGAGAGCATTTCGGCTTCTATAGCGCCGTCTTTCTTCACCGCTGTTGGCAATTTGTGAGACTTCAAGATCTCTTCTTCCAGCTTTTTTGACATCTGCTTCAACTGATCGGCACCGGCGCTTACGTCAAAATTAAAATATCCGAAAATGAGCTCCTCGTCTTGTTTCATATCGCCATCGGTGAGTGAAATCCGCATACGATGCTTGTAAGACCCAAGCCTTTCGCCCATTCTTCCCATGAGAAATTTGGCTCCGCCTTTATCCATTTTCAGGTCAGACGCACTTGAAGGCATAACTTGGAAAACTACGTAATTTTTGTCCAGGTCAGATTCCTGGAGGGTTTTGACCGTACATTGATTCGCAATCTCATTTTCTTTGAGCGACATATCCTTGTCGGATTTATCCACCCCTATGGTGATCCAATAGTTCCAGTTGCCGTAAGCGTCATAAAACGAATTGGTCAAGCGTTTTAGATATTTGTTTTGTTTCAAAGGCGCTGGCAAATAAGCCACCGCCCAGATTGGCTCTCCTACTTTGAAATCCTTTTTGATATTTGAAGGGGCTTCCTTACCTACCGTTGGTTCACTCGAAAAAAATACGATCTCACCAACGTGTTTCTTGTGGAAGTCCGAGGTGGGACGTTTGACAAAATACTCAGGAGCTTCTACGGTTTTGGCTTCTTTCTGCTTTGAAAAACCGCCAAGTTCTTTGGCAAAAGAAGATTTGATGCCCAATTTCTTCTTCGCTTCTTTTAATGATTTTTTGTCTTTGCCGAGAGCCGCTTTCTCTTTGACGCGGTTCATTTTGTCCAGCTCCAACAGGCTGATCACTCCCCCTTCATTGAC